>JAHDGT010000569.1 GCA_020631675.1 Bacteroidota bacterium | reverse complement strand
TAGAAAGACAATTTTGCCTTTTGTCGCGCAAGGGATAGCAGTGGTAATGAGCCTGATGGATGCGCCCTGAGCGGCGGCATAAAAAGGCGGCCCAGAGGTAGCCATTTTTATGCCTGCCAGCGAAGCAGCAGACAGCCGGTGAATTTTAACGGATAGCCCGGTGGACGCAGTGAAAAGCTGGCGCTTTTCGAGACATAAGACATAAGACGCAAGACATAAGAATCGTGCTGTATACCGAGTCTTTTCCCGCTGACTTGCGCCAGCTTTTTATTGCGGGCATGCGCCCTACTAAACAATCGAAAGACGATTATGAAATCATATATGAATGTAAGAACGATCAGGCTGATGCTTGTTTTTGTGATGGCTTACGCGCTATTGGGGACTGGCTGTATGAAACATGGGGAGGATGATCCTTTTATATCGTTTATACCGAGAGATGACCGTTTAAAGGGCGACTGGAAGTTGGAGCTGTATAATATGGATGAGAACTTGAATCGCGAGCAGACGATCAGCTTTAATTTGGCGTCTTGTGATACGGCTTTGATCGCCGGGGTGACGCAGTATAAGGAGATCGTTCAGGAGAGTTTCTCGGACAGTACTTTATTGAGTATTTACAATTTGACGGAAAGTAATATCGGTACGACCTACTCTTTTGATATTGAATTTAGTTATTCTTTGGAGATCTTAAAATCTGGAGTGTACAGAGTGAGAGGTAGCTATGGCTATTACAATGACATTATTGGCGCGGATGTGGAAGGGGATTTCGAATCAGAGACGAACGCTTGGTATTGGGAGGAAGATGGACAGGAAAAAAGTGCGATCCGTTTTACGAATTTCCCGATTCCTGACCCACGGTCCATTCAAGAAAATGGCTTGCCGATGTCTTATCAACCAGAGATCACTTTTCATGTGAAAAGATTGGCGAATAAAGAGTTGGTCTTAACTCGCCATGCGGCGGATGAAAGTTCAGTGCAGCAGTTTTACGCACCTTTCTCTATAGAGGATATTGACAATTGTGTGCAATCGGAACAAGTCTCTGAATCTTATGTCTTGGCGACAGAATGGCGTTTTTCTTTGATTGAAGGGACAGAATAAGCCCACCACTTATTGGTTTTTATGTAAATTGAATAAAAACCAATATCTATGAGAATATTAATTACATCACTTTTATGCCTGTTTTCTTTTTCTATTTGTCATTCTCAAATATTAGAGAATGGTGATTTTGAAAACATCTACTATCCTTTAGTAAGTGGCTGTGAGGTCGTACCTGAAGCTTGGGACTTTCCGTGTAATGAAGCCTCTATTGCATTTTGTACTACTGAATCTATTGTAAGTACAGATGCCTACAGTGGGGATTATGCGATGTATATGGGCAAGCAGACCTGTGGTGGTGAAGAGCCAATTCCAGTTAATTTAAAACAGCGAGTAGCTGTTATTGATCATTCCTACATTACTTTAAGCGGCTACTATAAATACGAGCCGACCAGCAGTGCGGATGCTTATGGTCATGCCTACATTTTGGCGATACCTGATATATACGATGATGTTCTTCCGAATGATTGGTTGATTTTAGTGGATCATCATTTTTATCCAGCTGCTGAATACACTTATTTCGAGTTCAGTGCTTTTGTAGACATACCCGGTAATTTCATAACGGACTCGATCGCGATCTCTTTGACTTCGGGTTCGATTTTTCCTTTTACTTACGATTACAGTTACGGACAATTGTATGTTGATGATCTACACTTGGATGTGATCATGGGCTTAGATGAGGAAACTGAAAATTTATCTGAAAGCAAAGTCGATCTTTATCCTAATCCACTTATATCTGGCGATCATATTAATCTATCAATGGATAAACTCGTATCGGGTGATGCGCAAAGAAATTGGATCGTCTCCATATTAAATTCAGATGGACATTCTGTTTTGCTCACTTACAATACGAATCGCCTTACTAGTGAAATCGACTTAAGTGGATTGCCAAATGGATTGTATTTTGTGACCATTGAGGATGAAGCCACTCGGACACAACTTCAAGTGGAGAGGCTGATAATTAGTAGATAGATACTTAAGTAGCTATAGAGGTAGTTTAAAGTTATTTTCTCGACCTTACCCCTAAGTCATTGATTCTGAATATTTCAGCTTTTTTTCGCTCCGTACTTTTCAAGTACGAAACTCAAAAAGAGCTTCATCTTCAAAATCAAGCACTTAGGCGCGGTTCAGATGAAAAACTTTAAACTACCTCATACATAAGAGCGTATGAGCATCCTGTTTTTCCCGAAATTTTTTAATTTTTTTTCCAGATCAATCGATTTGGTACTTTAAGGGTCGAATATTCGTTATACACCTGAACTTCA
>JAHDGT010000057.1 GCA_020631675.1 Bacteroidota bacterium | reverse complement strand
TCAGTGCATTTAACACCTCAATTATGATCACAACTCAACACTTGAGTGCCTCGCAAGAAGCATCTTCATTTTTAGTTCGATTTTTCACCTTTCCTATTCCTAAATTATTACTGTTCTTCTTCTGTTGTTCAGTCTTGAGCTTAAGCCTGCACGCACAACTCAATATGACCTTTCAAGGTTTACTGGAATATCCAGGAGAAGAAATGAGCGATGTCTGGGGCTATGAAGTAGCCAACTCAGAGTATGTCATTGCAACCACTAACCAGCAGACTTCCATAGTAGATGTTACCAACCCTACAACTCCAGTAGAGGTGTTTTCTGTAAGCGGGCCGAGTACGCTTTGGCGCGACCCTAAAGTTTGGGGCAGCTTTGCCTATATCACCAATGAGGCCAGTGGTGGTTTACAGATCATTGATATGAGTGCCTTACCCGGCGGCACCATCACCAATAGTGATGTGTATTATTGGACCGGTGGTAATTTCCAGGGTAGTAATGTATCATTTGGTAGTGCCCACAACATCTATATTGATGAGAACGGTATTGGTTATATCGTAGGGGCGAACTACGGTGTAGGCGGTGCGATCATGGTGGACCTTGACGCCAACCCCACCAACCCACCTATTGTAGGCATTTACAATGAGCGTTACATACACGATTGTTTCGTGAGAGACGACATCATGTGGTCCGCGGAGATCGATGATGGTATTTTTTCGGTAGTGGACGTATCAGACAAGGCTAACCCTAATGTATTGGCCACTAAAGCGACCAGTAGCACTTTCACCCACAATATTTGGTTAAGTGATGATGATCAGACCGTGTTCACTACAGATGAGGTGAACGGTGCTTTTATAGATGCCTATGATGTAAGTGACTTGAGTGATATTACAGAAACAGATAAAATTCAAAGTAGCCCCGGAGAGAACGTCGTGCCTCACAATGCATTCGTAGTAGGCAATTTCGTAGTGGTATCCTATTACAGAGATGGGGTGGTTGTTTTTGATTCCACCTACCCAAATAATTTGATCGAGGTGGGTAATTACGATACTTCTACTGGCTTCAGCGGTGGTGGTTTTAATGGTTGCTGGGGGGTATATCCCTATTTCAGCAACGGACTGATCGCTGCTACGGATATTGAGAATGGCTTGTACTTGCTACAGCCCGACTACCAACAAGCTTGTTACCTGAGTGGCGTGGTTACAGATGCGGATACAGGTGCGCCCTTACCCAATGTGATCATTACCATAACCGAAGATGCTTCGGGCAATACGACAACCGCTTTTGGCGGGGATTATCTGACCGGATTAGCAGATGGCGGAACCTATACCATCACTTATGCACTTGCGGGTTACGAGCCACAATCTGTTACGATCACGATGACGAATGGGGTGACCGTAACTCAAGATATTCAACTACAGGGCGACTCGCCCTTTGTATTGACCGGGCAGGTCATAGATGCCGATACCGGAACAGGTATCGCAAGTGCGGATGTTTATGTAGATGGGGTTCTAGCTGACTATACTGCTGTGACAGATGCGAGTGGAAACTTCTCCATCAATATACCCGGAGGTGATGTAGCGGATATCATTGCTGGTCAATGGGGCTATGTGACAGATGCGGTATTTAGCCAAGCCATTAGCGCATCAGGTGTAACGAATGTGGTGATCCCTTTAGAAGAAGGCTATTATGACGACTTCATCTTTGATTTTGGTTGGACCACTTCTGCGGATGCGAGTACGGGTTTGTGGGTAAAAGACGAGCCATATGGTACAGAAGCAAGCGGTTTCCCCGCCAACCCGGAGGTTGATGTTGCTGGTGATTTTGGACAAGAAGCCTATGTTACCGGAAACTTGAATAGCAATAATGTAGGAGCAGACGACATTGATGATGGTAGTGTGATCCTTACTTCGCCGGTTTTCGACCTAAGTGGCTATGGTGAGGCGGAGATCAGTTACTACCGCTGGTTCAGAAATACAGGTGGAGACACCCCGGAAGATGATGAGATGAATATCTATTTGACTAACGGTAGTACTACGGTTTTGATAGATAATATTCCCGATGGAGATGGTTTAGAAGCTCAATGGCATCAAAACACCATCATTGTATCTGATTACATCACCCCGACGGCAACGATGCAGTTCATTGCAGATGCGGGTGATTTAGGGAACCCTCACTTAGTAGAAGCGGGTATTGACCAATTCGTAGTAGTAGATTTAGACCCACCTGTTGTGAATGTGCCTTCTCCTTTTGCTGTTGAGTTGGTGATGTTCTTAGAAGGCTGCTACAACCCGAGTACGGGTTTAATGGATCAGGATTTGACGGGCGGTATAATACCTTTCACACAACCCTATGGCATCGCTCCGTGGAGTTATTCAGGAACTGAGGAACTTATACCTTCTATAGCCATCATAGATGTCATAGACTGGGTAATGGTAGAAGCTCGCAGTGCCATCGATACCTCTTTGATCGAGACACATGCAGGCTTACTACAGAATGACGGTGCTGTTCTAGATTCCGCAGGCAATACGGGTATTGTATTTGAAAACTTGGTCCCGGGCGAGCCTTATTTCTTAGCAGTAAGACATCGCAATCACTTGGCAGTACTGAGTCAGAGCGCGGTGAATTTACCTACGGCCACGCCTTATGATTTCTCAGACCCTACGAATGTACTTGGTGGTAGCACACAAGTAAAATCCATGGATACCAATGTATCTGCTTTACTGGCCGGAGATACGAATAGCGATGGCATCATAACGGTTGCCGATCTGAATCTCTACCTCACAGAATCTTCCTTGATCAATGTATATGTGGATGGGGATCACAATATGGATGGTGCGGTGACCGTGGCTGATTTCAACCTCTTTAAGCTCAATAGTAGTGCGATCGGGGTTGGGGTGATACGGTACTGATGTGCGTCCAATTTGAAAATTTGAGAATGAGTCAATTTGAAAATGCACTGATGCCGCTAAAACCATTTTCAAATTTTCAAATTGAGAATTGCCAAATTGGATTGCGCGAGGGATAGGAGTGGTAATGAGCCGACTGAATGCGCCCTGTTTGGCGGCGTAGCGGGGCTGATCAGAGGAAGACACCGCTACGCCTGCCAAACAGCAGCAGGCAGGCGGGGAATTTGAACGGATAGCCCGACCCCAAGTAAAAAAGGCGATCTTAAACTGGTGATGAACTCAGTTTAAGATCGCCTTTTTTGCGTAGGGACGCGCCCTAATTAATACTGTACCAGAGATACACCAATAATGGCTAAATTGGATTTATAGGTATTGAAGTCGGATACCGTTACGGTATCATCTAAGTTGAAATCGGCAGCATTGTAGGTGTTGATGCTGGAGGATGCGGCCAAATAGCCATTGAGGTCTGCCACAGTGATCACGCCATCGGCATTGAAGTCGCCAGCAAGTAAGGCAAAATATCCATCTTCCATATCTACTAGCTGGGTGCTACCTAGGAGAACGTTCGACTGTTGGGTAAAGTCATAGCTCTCGCTTTGCGGGAAGTTGATCGTGTTTTCACTGACAATAGCCAAGTGGTTTCGCGGACGGACGATCATTTGGTAATCGGTGCTATTGTTGAGGTTTTGGAAAACAGCTCCTTCTGTTAAAGTAAGCGGATCAATCAATGCGCCATCATTTCTCAGTAGTACCGCCTTTTGTTCAACCGGGCTATTGGGGTCATTTAGCTCACGAATGTCTAATAACACCCAATCTGTGATATTGGCGGGTATGCTACTAGCGGATTCTGTTCCGGTATAATTCCACGGGGCGGTATTAAAAGGCTGATCCGTGGGAATTAGCCCGGAAGTGGCCAGTTCTGTCGTCATTTGTCCCCCAGCTAAATAAGCACCTTCCAGCAGTAAATTAGCTTCGAAAGTGTAGGTGCTTGGTGTGGGTTCAGTGCTGGCTAAAGGGTTCCAGAAATTACCTGTCATCATGAAGAGAGAAATGCAGCGTAAGGTATTGCCGAAGTACCAAGGAAGTCCATCCATCACGGCAACATTTTCCGTGTATATATCATCTAATAAATCCTGATTACCGGGATCGCTGGCCATGACGGCCAAGGCGAAAGTGGAAACAAATGTAGGCGAGTGATAACCACTTGTACCTCCACTTTGAGGTACGGGTCCGGAAACGGAGCTAACTCCTGTACTTTCAACATAAGTGGCGATGTTATCACAGATGGCCTTCGCATTGGCATCATCATACCAGGCAACATCTGTTGCCATTCTCCAAGGGTTTCGGCAGGCATCCCAGCCATATTCATTAGGACCATTACACCAATTGGGAGTGCCATTATGATCCGACCAATTACTGACCAAGCCGGTTGTAGGGTGTACATTGGCATTTAAAAGATCATAGCTGGCAGTAACACAATTATCCCAAAAAGAGGTATCGTCCATAAAATCACCATAAGCCTTGAAGTAAGCAGGAGGCTGATAGCTAGGATTGCGGCAATCGTTCCAAAAGCCCCATTGGTCTCCATTATTCAATTGGTAGGGACCATTATTGGTAGTAGGTTGAATTTCATAATCTTTAATAGCACTAATCAGATCGGCCGCATCGCTTGCGTAATCATGTGGTGTACTACTTGCGGGCCATTGATGATCCGCGACCAAGAGTGCCATTGCAGCGTCTACCTCCGCATCAGCCGCACCACCTGTACCTACTACGCTGCTGCAGCCGCTTACTTTCCAGTTCATTACGCCATTGGCGTTCATATGCTCTTTGTAATACGCCCATAAACCATCAAAAAGTGTTTTGTCAGCAGCATAAGCGGCTAATAACATACCATAGGCGATACCTTCAGAGACCGTCTCTCCGGGGTTATCGTATTTCACTCGGAACTTGTCTGTCCCACATGCTTCCACATAATTGGTTTTCCAATGCGTATAAGCATCTGCCGCATCTTGGGCATGCATGTAAGTACCACTAGTAGGTAGGTTTGTGGGCAACATGTACATGCCTTCGTAGGTCATATTGCTGCCAAAGGGTTTCGTTGCCCCCGCAGGTGTATTGATCTGTGCAGTAATTTGAGTTTGCTGCATACAAAAAAGCGCACTTATCCATATCATAAGTGCGTAGTTGAGTTGAGTGTACTTCATATTTTATCGTGAGTGATCAGTGAGTGAGTGATTTAAAGGTAAAGTAAAAAAAGAAGAGCCTAAAAATAGACTCCTCCTTTCGAAAAATGAGACGTAATTGAATCACCTCTCTGTGTCATGTTATGTTGTTTTATGATCAACCGCCGTCGCCCCAGCTTTCGCCTTGGTCGCTGCCTCCGCTTGAACCGTTGCCATCGTTGGTACCGCTACCACCGCTATCCGGGTTGGTGTTCGGGTTGACTTGTGGCTTGTCTGTTGCGCCACCACGGGTCTTATTACCGCTGGAGTTGTTACCTCCGTTATTAGGTGCATCATTGGTGGTATCTTTTACTTTACCTCCGCCATCATAGGGGCGCACCGTACCACCTTGCTGCTTCTTAGCACCACCGTTGCCGCTACCACCACCATCAGTAGTTGTGCCACCGCCTGTGCCACCATTACCACTCTGACTGCCTTTACCATTACCGCTACCTCCACCAGAACCGAAGGTCCAGCGTACGGAAAGTCCTAAACCGATTTCAAAGTTCTTAGGATGGTTACCGAAGTTGTAAGCCGGACGAACATCTGCCGATACATTAATAGGCATGTTCTTCATGGCGTAGTGTAAACCAACCACACCGTCAATACCGAAGAAGTTACCTGTAAAGTTATTTTCGTTATTTATAAATCCGTTCAGAACATCCATTATAGTGCTACTATGTGTTTTACCCATATGCGCACCACCACCGATAAAAGCACTTACACCTTTAATAACCAGCGGCTGGTGATATTGGTACAAACCCGTTAAACGGATGTCTTTACTGTTCGCACTGGCGATTATCTCAGCCGCATTATTGCGATCTAACTTTGTTAGAATCGTACCACCGATGGCTGTACCATTGGTACTGGGTTCTAAACGAATACCCATTGAGATATCGGGATACTTTGTAGCTGATGTGCGCGACTGGGCGTTCAAGTCTGTTGTTGTGAACGTCATAGCAGCTGCGGCGAAAATCGTTAGTATTAGGACAAATAAGTTTCTCATAAGGCGTGCATTTGTTTAGTAAGATAGTATTACTATCATTTCGTTTAACGCTTGTCGAACCAAATTCGTATTTAATTCGTTTTAGGGGTTCTTTTATCCTTGATATCAAAAAGGGCGACCACAAGGGATCGCCCCTACTATTATTTTATTATGCGGTTCTTTAGTAGAAAATTCATTAAGCCAGGCGATCTGAATGCGAATGGTTCTTTGTTTGGTGGCAAGTTATTGAGCTGGGTAGATGAAGAAGCTTACATTTATACTTGCTGTCAGTTGGACTCCAAGAAAGTGGTGACCAAGTATATGTCGGAGATCGATTTCAAGAATTCCGCTAAGAAGGGGGATATTATTGAAATCGGTTTGGAGACGATATCCTTCGGTAGAACTTCTTTGACCATTAAGTGTGAGGTGCGCAATAAGTTGACCAAGGAGCCTATCATTACCATTGATAAGATCGTATTTGTACAGGTGGATGATGCGGGCAAAGCGGTTGAGCACGGCAAAACCAGTGCGCCAGAAGTGTAAGTTATACTATTAAATGATCATTAATAAACCATAAATTTCGCGCTGGGTATTTCGCTTGGGTAAAAATTAAGTTACCTTCGTGTCGTATTAGTATTTAACAATAACTTTTTCTAAGCCTTTTCTTTGTAAGTCGTTTTTATCTTCTTTAGTAGTATAGTTAGTTAGCATTCGCATTCTCTCCGATTTCTTACTCGCTTTATTCTGATGGTCAATCCCTCTTCTTAGGAAAGCCAGAATGGTTTTTTCTTTTTATAGTGTAGCCAAAACTAAGTATGGCTACTGTCAAATTTTTTTCTGATGAACATTTTTGTTGCAAAGTTGAACTTCAAAACTAGTGAAGATGCTTTGCGTAGATTATTTGAAGGTTATGGCGAGGTAAGCTCTGCCAAGATCATCATGGACCGTGACACTGGTCGTTCTAAAGGTTATGGCTTTGTTGAAATGACTGATGATGAAGCAGCTCGTCAAGCAATTGCTGACTTAAACGATCAAGAGTTCGACGAACGTGTAATCGTTGTAAAAGAAGCGGAAGAACGCCCTCGTCGTCGTCGTGACGATTTCGGCTTTGACCGTGGACGCCGTGACAACTTCCGCGGTGGTGGCGACCGTCGTGACAACTTCCGTGGTGGCGACCGTCGTGATAACTTCCGTCGCGATGATCGCGATCGTGATCGCAGGTATTAATATACCTCAGTGCTAAATAACAATTAATCATAAGGTCGTACTTCATTTATGGAGTACGACCTTTTTTATTTTGAGGTAGTTTGTACTTTTGATTTATGTCAAAACAGACGTTCAGACTTTCAATTCCCATCTCTCCTTCCCCTCTAGCATTGGGCTATACAAGTCCTGTATTATTCATGGGGTCTTGTTTTGCTGAGAATATGGGAAGCATTGCGCAACAATATAAGTTTCCATTTTGTGTCAATCCATTTGGGATACTGTACAATCCTTTTTCCATACAGCTGGCATTGGAAAGGCTGGTCAGCGGCAATGCCTACACCCAGGAAGAACTTCACTTCTTTAATGAGCAATGGCTAAGTTGGCAACACCACGGCAGCTTTTCAGCTATGAATGCGGAAGAATGTATTCAGCAGATCAATTTTTCTTTCAAGCAAGCTGTTTCGGTATTGAGGTCAGCAAAATGTTTGTTTTTGACTTTTGGTACTGCATTTTACTATCGCTTAAAAAGTAGCGGGCAGGTGGTGGCGAATTGCCATAAGGTACCTGCCATACAGTTTGATCGGCAGCTTTTACAAGTAGCTGAAATCACCACTGCCATAAGTACTTGCATTCAGCAAATCAGACAATTTAATCCTGATCTAAAAGTGGTTTTAACCGTAAGTCCGGTCAGGCATTGGAAAGATGGGGCAGCACAGAACCAGCGCAGTAAATCCACTTTGATCTTAGCAGCGCATGAGCTATGTGACCAACTGGATGAGGTCTACTACTTCCCTGCTTATGAGATCATGATGGATGAATTACGGGATCACCGTTTTTATGCGGATGATATGTTGCATCCGAGCCAGCAGGCGATAGACTATATCTGGCAATCTTTTCAAAAGGCATTTCTGACGGAAGAAAGTCTTCCGATCATGCAGGAAGTGAAAAAAATCGTACAGGCCAGTCAACACCGACCCTTGCATCCGAATAGGGCAGCGCATCAACAATTTTTACACAAACAGCTGGATAGTATCAAAACATTTAGCGAAAAACATTCCGCACTGGTAATAGATTGGTCTATAGAAGAGGCAATTTTCAAAAAGCAATTGATGAACTAAATTCCCCTTTGCGTGTTCCAACTCCAAATTCACGCATTATGCCATTTAGCTTCTGGGCAAAGTTATATTTGCTAACCATCCCCATTTTCTTTGTGATCGACATTATTTGGATCGGTTTTATCGCCAAGAATTTCTATTGGGGAAATATGGGCAGCATTTTAAAAAGCTCTAATGAGATCAATTGGCCCGCGGCCTTGGTCTTTTACATGCTATACATAGCGGGCATTATTTTCTTTGCGGTCAGTCCGCACTTATCAACAGGAACACTAAGCAATGTTTTATTGTATGGGGCTTTATTCGGCTTCATCACTTACGCTACTTACGACCTTACTAATTTGGCAACTTTGAAAGGCTTCCCTTTGAAGGTAGCCTTAGTGGATATGGTTTGGGGAACCGTATTGGGCGGATCAGTGGCCAGTCTTTCTTTCTTGATCGGTAAGTGGTTGATGAAGTAAGTAAAGACGTAAGATTTCGTGCTCTTCTTTCTTAGTGGTTAATTGGTCTTGAAAATCAAGACTTTGCTGACCACAAAGAACGAAGTACACAAAGGAGCACAAAGTCTTTTTTTAAGGCTTCTGGCTAAATCATGTTTAAGTACCCGGACAAATCTGTTCTTGAAAATTTAAAAGGGCAGCAACATCATTTATTTGATGCGGCTGCCCTGTTTTTTTACAAAGACGATAACCATTCTTAAGACTTCGGACGAAGTCCGCGTACGGTCTTACCTGTACGCCACATTTCAGAACCGCCTATTTCATCCAATTCTTCCTGTAGTTTTTCGCGATAATCCGTTTTACTGTTCGATGTGATGGTAATGCGTGCCTCCTCGCCAGTTTCTACACTATCGTACAGATCCTTGAAAACCGGAGCAACCGCATCGCGGAATTTATTCTTCCAGTCTAACGCCCCTCTTTGAGCGGTGGTAGAGCAGTTGGCATACATCCAGTCCATACCATTTTCAGCCACTAAAGGCATGAGGCTTTGTGTCAATTCCTCTACCGTTTCATTGAAGGCCTCACTGGGCGAGTGACCGCGAGCACGCAATAAATTGTATTGTGCTTCCATAACGCCTGCCAGCGCACCCATAAGTACACCTCGCTCTCCAACTAAGTCGCTGGTCACCTCATTTTTGAAGGTGGTTTCGAATAGGTAGCCAGAGCCCAAACCGATTCCTAATGCCAAAACACGCTCTTTCGCTCTGCCTGTCGCATCTTGGTGGATCGCGTAGCTGCTGTTGATGCCTTTGCCTGCTTGGAATAAGCGGCGAACGCTCGTACCTGAACCTTTGGGTGCCACCAAAAACACATCTGTATTCGATGGAGGTACAACTCCTGTTTGGTCATTATACGTCAAAGCGAAACCGTGCGAAAAATAAACGCCATCACCTTCATTGATGTGTGGTAACATTTTAGGCCAAGCCTCGATCACCCCTGCATCAGACAATAAGACCATAACGATCGAGCCTTTGCTCGTAGCGGTCTCAATATCAAATAAGGTTTCTCCTTCTACCCATCCATCATTCAAAGCTTTCTGCCAAGAGTTTCCTCCTTTGCGCTGTCCGACTATGACATTGAAGCCATTGTCACGCAAATTCAAAGCTTGTGCAGGGCCTTGAACTCCGTAGCCGATCACTGCTAGGGTTTCATTCTGCAAGGTCTCTCTTGCTTTTTCAACGGGCATTTCTTCCCGAGTAACGACGTTCTCGATCACGCCGCCAAAGTCTAATTGTGCCATTGTATTGGTCTGTATATTTTGTGTTTTAGTTTTAAGATAAATGCGCCTCCTCTTCAGCAGGCAGTAATTCGTTCAGTCGAATACCATCCGTAGTCAAGGCAACTCTACCCGATCGTACGAATTCCGTTTCACCATAGTCTTGCAAAATGGTCAAAAAAGCCTCTAGAATACGTCGGTGTCCTATATTCTGGATCACGGTGTATTCTTCTGTTTGACTTAGGATCGTCGCGCCGTTCTGACGGACGATGCTATCTAAGCTCTGCACCTTTTTCGCATCACTGATCGATACTTTGTACAAAGCGATCTGGTTATAGATCAGATTACTGTCCTCATGGTATTCCGCATGAATCACCTCAATGATCTTATTGAGCTGCTGTACTACTTTGTTCGCCATCGCTTCTGTTGTGGTCAGTGCGATCGTGAAACGCGAAATCCCTTTGCGCTCCGTCTCCGACACATTCAAACTATCAATGTTCAAGTGGCGGCGCGTGAACACCAGTGTGATCTGATTCAATAAGCCTACCACATTCTCGGTATAGGCTGATATGGTTAGTTTTTTGACTTGCATTTTTCTTGCTGTCTTTTTATTCTTTTGTTGGGTGCGTGCCCGCCTGCGGCAGGTCACCGGGCTATCCGCTAAATTCGGCAGGCGCTCTGGCTTTTCGCTGGCAGGGCTAAAAATGGCTACCTCTGGGCCGCCTTTTTAGCCCGCCGCTCAATAGCCATATCGCCTACCTCATACCGCTGCTATCCCTCGCACGGAAACGGATAATGTATTTCTATCGATCGGCGGGAGGAAATATGGATGGGCGACCACAAGAGACCGCCCCTACAAAGGCGTTATGGTCATTCTAATCTCATCTCGGAAGCACCGCAGCCAGCGGGCACCATTGGGAACACATTGTGTTCTTTTTCCACGATCAGTTCTAGTACATAAGGGCCTTCATGATCCAGCATATCTTGTAGTGCTTGCTCTAAATTAGCCCGTTCTTTTACCGTCTTGCCATCAATACCGTAACCTTTGGCGATGGTGATGAAATCCGGATTTTGCAGTTCAGTGAAAGAATATCTGCGATCAAAGAACAGCTCTTGCCATTGGCGTACCATACCCAAGAAGCTATTGTTCAAGATGATCATCTTCACAGGCAATTTCGTCTGAGAGATCGTACCCAGTTCTTGGATACACATTTGGAAACAGCCGTCGCCAATGATCGCTACTACATCTCTATCGGGAGCAGCGAAAGCGCAGCCTAATGCCGCTGGCATAGCAAAGCCCATCGTACCCAAACCACCAGAGGTCACCCAACCATCAGTGGAAGTATATTCATAATAGCGGCCCGCTGCCATTTGGTGCTGCCCAACATCAGGAACGATGATCGCTTCTCCCTTGGTCAGATCGCTTAGGCACTTGATCACTTCTGGCATTTTCATGCCTTCTGTATTCGCAAAAAGATCCGGACCGATCACTTTCTCGTATTCTTCAATTTCACAAGCTTTAAAACGGGCCACCCAGTCATCGTGCGTGTTGGTTTTGATCAGTGGTAGCAAAGCCTGTAAAGCCTCTTTCGCATCCGCATTCACCGCTACAGTAGTCGGAATGATCTTATCGATCTCACTCGGGTCTATTTCAATATGGATGACTTTGGCTTGGGTGGCATAAGTACTTGCAACGCCCGTAACCCGATCATCAAAGCGCATGCCCACTGCTAAAAGCACATCACACTCGCTACTCAATAGATTAGGTCCATAGTTACCATGCATGCCCAACATACCCATGTACATCGGATGCTCCTTTGGCACGGCGGATAATCCTTGTAAGGTACAAGCAGCGGGTATCCCCGCTTTCTCCATCAAGCTCATGACCTCCTCTTGTGCTTTTGAGATCAATACGCCATGTCCCACCAGCATAAAAGGACGTTCAGCACTATTGAGTAATTCGGCCGCCTCCTCGATCCGGTTCATTTTCACCGCTGGCTTCGGCTTATAGGATCGCACCACCGGGTTGGGCTGGTAGCCCTTCCATTCCAACTCTTCGAACTGGGCATTCTTGGTGATGTCTATCATGACCGGCCCGGGTCTGCCAGAGTTCGCGATATAGAAAGCTTTGGCGAATACTTCTGGGATCTCACTGGCTTTAGTGATCTGGTAATTCCACTTGGTAACAGCAGTTGTTACACCGATCACATCCGTTTCCTGAAACGCATCCGTGCCTAGTAAATGTGCAGGCACTTGTCCGCTAATACAAACAATAGGTGTCGAATCCATGAGCGCATCACCAAGAGGGGTTACTAGGTTGGTGGCTCCGGGACCGGAAGTCACGATACTCACCCCTGGTCGGCGAGTGATCCGCGCATATCCTTGAGCCGCATGCCCGGCCCCTTGTTCATGGCGTACTAGAATATGGTTCAATTGATCTTGATACTTATACAGCTCATCATATACCGGCATGATCGCACCACCCGGGTATCCGAAAAGCACATCAACCCCTTCTTCAATTAAACAACGTACGATCGCTTCTGCTCCGCTTATTGTTTCCACTTCCTTGAATTTTTGAGCAGTTGGTTGATGGTACACATCCTTAGCTGTCGAAGTAAGCGATTCCTTTTCCATCGTAGTATTTGATTTGAATTCCATAGCTTTCGTATTTGAGTGGGCGACCACAAGGGTAGCCCCTACATTCTTTTATTTTATCACTCGTCTGTCACACAGCCTTCTGAGGCGGGTGAAACGAGCTTATAATACTTATAGAGCACACCTTTTGTTACTTTAGGTGCGGGAGTTTCCCATGCTTGGCGGCGTTGCTCGATCTCTGCTGCTGTAAGTAGGGCATTGATGGTATTGTCAACGGCATCAATACGGATGCGATCCCCATCTTTGAGCAAGGCGATCAAGCCTCCGGCTTGAGCCTCTGGGCAAATGTGCCCCACTACGAAACCGTGCGTGCCTCCGCTAAAGCGGCCATCTGTTATCAGTGCCACATCTTTACCTAATCCTACTCCCATCAGGGCCGCTGTAGGCTTCAACATTTCAGGCATACCCGGTGAGCCTTTGGGTCCTTCATAGCGTATCACGATCACATCGCCTTTCTGTATTTTACCGCTTTGTATTGCTTCTATCGAGTCTTCTTCGCTGTCAAACACCTTCGCGGTACCTTCAAAGAATTCTCCTTCTTTACCCGTGATTTTGGCTACGCAACCATTTTCAGATAGGTTACCGAATAAGATCCGCAGATGTCCGCTTTCTTTCAAAGGGGTACTTACTGGGAATATGATTTTCTGTCCCGCTTTGAAGCCTGCGGCTTCGTCAATGTTCTCCGCAATGGTTTTACCGGTGCAGCTGAGGCGGTCACCATGCAATAAGCCTTCCGCTAACATCATTTTCATGACTGCTGGAACCCCTCCTATCAGGTGTAGATCTTCCATTAAATAGCGGCCACTTGGCTTGAGGTCTGCCAAATAAGGCGTCTCATCACTGATCCGTTGGAAATCTTTTAGCGCAATGGGTACGCCAACCGTTTTTGCCATAGCAATGAGGTGTAGTACCGCATTGGTGCTCCCACCTAATACCATGACCATTCTTATGGCATCTTCAAAAGCCTCTTTGGTCATGATCTGGCTGGGTGTGATGTCTTTTTCAAGCAGCACCCGCATAGCGGCTCCAGCTTGCGCGCACTCTAAACGCTTATCCTCACTCATGGCCGGATTGCTTGAGCTGAAGGGTAAAGACATGCCCAATGCTTCAATGGCGCTTGCCATAGTATTGGCGGTGTACATGCCTCCACAAGCACCTGCGCCCGGGCAAGAATGTTGAATAATGCCTTTGAAGTCTTCTGGTGTAATGGTACCTGCGAATTTTTCACCCAAAGCCTCAAAAGCCGAGACGATGTTCAAGGTGCGTTCTTTGTAATGACCGGGTTTGATCGTTCCTCCATACACCATGATCGCAGGGCGGTCTAATCTTCCCATCGCCATTAGGGCACCGGGCATGTTTTTATCACAACCAACCACAGCGATCAAACTGTCATACCATTGTGCGCGTACTACGGTTTTCAAACCATCGTAACTCATCCCTTCTACTACGGTTTCAATAGAATCCGCGATCACATCTCTGGAGGGGAGTGAATAATGCATGCCGTCCGTTCCCATTGACATGCCATCACTCACACCGATGGTATGAAAAATGAGTCCTAATAGATCCGTTTCGCTGACACTCTTTTTCACCCATGTTGCCAGTTCGTTGAGGTGCATATTACAGGTATTGCCTTCATAGCCTGTGCTAACTATACCCACCTGGGCTTTGTGCATATCCTCATCGGTTAAGCCAATGCCGTAGAGCATGGCTTGTGCCGCGGGTTGACCTTCATCTTGCGTGATGCGACGGCTGTATTTGTTGAGTGCTTTTTGTGTTGACATAGTTTTTTAAGAGACTCGATATTTGAGACATGAGACATGAGACTTGAGACATGAGACTTTATATTTCGTCTCTTGTTTCCGAACACTTGCTAGTACATCTTATGGTAAACGTGCGAAACCCCTCATAGCAAATGTGCTACGAAGGGTTTCGTGATTACTTTAAAACAAATAAAGAGCCATAAAATAACTGTTTAGCTTAGGCAATTTTGGCTGAAAAATACCTTTTTGCCCTTATGCTTCAGTTTTCTTTCAAGCAAGCGCGCTGCGATTCCTTTCAAGAAGAATTTCGCCTAAGAACAAAAAGCTTGATTTTTCATCT
>JAHDGT010000568.1 GCA_020631675.1 Bacteroidota bacterium | reverse complement strand
AACGGATAGCCCGACCATGCAGTTAAGGCTTGCGCTCTTAGAATTTGAAGTGCGAACTTTCAAGGAAGAAAGTTCATGAATTTTCTCTACAATATATCCTGTAGCATCGCGCAAGGCTTTATTGCATGGATGTGCCCAAAGGATTTCGTAAATTCAGTATCTAATATTAAGCTTATTGACTACCTTTGCGTTTCAATGCATGCATTGCTTTTGTAACGATCAAAATTTTGCCCTTATGCGAAACCCATCTCGATTTATCGCATTCATTTGCTTAGTTGTTTTCAGCGCACAGTTGTTGGCGCAAAGCGTTTGTACGGACAGTAGGTATATAGATGAAATTTTCACTGAGGAACAGACTTTGGGTTATGGTAGTTATGGGGAAGCCCCTGCCGTAGTTTACCCACCTTATCTTGGTGAGACCGTAACTTTTGATAAGGATCTTGATTTTGACCTTTATTTACCACAAGGAGATACGCTTACGCAACGCCCGATGATCATTATGGCTTTTGGTGGGGCATATTTGATCGGGATCACTTGGCAACCGGAGTTGGTTGAGTTTTGCGAGGCAATGGCAAAACGGGGTTATGTGGTGGCATCCATTGATTATAGAATTGGTTTTAACCCTTTGAATGAGGGCACTGCTGTACGAGCGGTTTATAGAGGGGCTCAAGATATGAGAGCTGCTGTACGCTACTTCAAAGACAATGCGGAGACTTATAATATAGATACCGCGAACATTTTTGTTGGCGGGAATAGTGCGGGTGCGATCAATGCGATCCATACTTCTTTTGTTACAGAGGCGGAGCGAGCGGCATCACCTTTATTGACGCCCACTTATGAGGTGGACAATGGTATTTTGCCGGATTGGCCGGACATGGGCTGCGGGGATTGTTCTGGTAATAATATAACGGGGGTTTCTGCTCGCCCTAAAGCTTGTATTAATTTGTGGGGCGCGATCGGTGATTTTAACTGGATCAATGACACCTACTCTCCTATCATTTCTTTTTATGGTGATGTGGATGATATTGTGGACCCTGGTACCGGCGCTCCATTTGGTGTTGATGGTTTATTCCCTGAGCTGCATGGTTCTATCATCGTGAATCAGCAAGCGGATGCGGTCGGACTGATGAATGAAATCTACGCGTACCCTGGAAAGGGACATGAGGTTTGGGAAGATGCCGCACTTGCGGTGGATATACAAGAAAAGACCGCTAACTTTTTATACGAAGTCATGCGTCCGGATACCCCAACTATTAGCGGGGACAATGATGTTTGCGTTGATAATATAGCAACCTATAGCACACCTCTTGTTAGTGGTGCTACTTATTGTTGGTCTGTTAGTGGCGGAACTATTCTTAATGACAATGGCAACGCTATAGATGTGGAATGGGATACGGCGGGCAGCGGTAGCATTGAGCTTATTTTAGTAAGTAAAAATGTAGTGGAGAGCCAGCCTACTACTTTAGCAGTGAATATTGAAGCAGTTAATAAACCTAACGGACTGACCGCTGCTAATGCAACGGCTTCAAGTGTGGAGCTTTCTTGGACCGCCCCTGATCCTGATTTCACTTATTTAATATTTTACCGTGAAAGCGGTACAACGCTTTGGCAGAGTGTGGCCAGTGCTACTAATACGGCTATACTAAGTGGTTTGAACAGTTGTACGAATTATGAAATTCGCGTGCGTTCGGTATGTGGGACCTCAGAGAGTTTACCAACTCAAATTCTTTCTATCAGTACTTCTGAAAGCATCGTTTCTACGAATGTTTTATTAGAAGGTGCTTTTGATGGCGGGGCAATGACCACTCATTTATTAGATGCTGAATTGCTGCCCTTAAGTCAGCCTTATAATACCGCTCCTTGGAATTATAGTGGCAGTGAAAATCTTGCTGCTTTTAGTGATTTCCCAAGCAATACCGTGGATTGGGTTTTATTGGAATTGTTAGATGCCAGCTCTAATATCATTCTTCAGGAAGCTGCTTTACTGTTGGCGGATGGTAGTATTGTGGATGTGGATGGGGTAACTGTTGGTGTAGGACTTTGTGGATTGACAGATGGAGAGGCGTTCTCTCTAGTGGTCAGACATCGCAACCATTTAGATGTGATGAGCACAGCCCCTATTCCTTATGCGAACGGGCAGATGGTGCACGATTTCACAAGCGCACAATCTCAAGCGGACAGTGCGGGCTTGCCTGGTGGAGCAATGATCGATATGGGCGGTGTTTTCGCCTTAGCAGCTGGAGATCACGATGGTGATGGTAGAATATTAGTAAGTGACCTCAATATGTATCTGGTTGAATCATCCGCGGTATTGAGTTATTTATCTCCGGATGCTAACTTGGATGTGAATGTTACCGTATTCGACTTTAAC
>JAHDGT010000056.1:13038-15147 GCA_020631675.1 Bacteroidota bacterium | reverse complement strand
GCCCATTTTGTAGGAACGGATAGCCCGGTGGACGCAGTGAAAGCTTGCGCTTTCTGAGACCCGAGACATGAGACTCGAGACATGAGATTTTCGTGCTGTATACCGATACTTTTGCTCGTACTGGCGCAAGCTTTTATTGCGGGCACGCGTCCTAACAAAGATGAATTTTGAATGGAAATTACCTGTAAAATCAGATTTTGTTTTGTTGGGATAGATCTTTTCTGTAGTAGGTGGGAGGATCCATATGTCCTCCCCTACACTGTTTGGATGGATTGTTAGTTAAGGTTTTAGGAGTGTCTGTATTGCCCGATGATCAATGAGTTTACAGATGAATGCGAGTGCGAGTGCGGCTAAACCACTGCTGATGAAGCCGATGAGCCAGTAGTTGGCGAAGAGGTATTGACTGACGTGGGCAATCAGCAGGCTACCGATGAAGAAGCCTATAAAGATTAGGCTTTGGGGTAAAAAACGGCGGAATTGGAGGTAGCGGAATACGAGTAGGGCGGCTCCTATGGCCATGAGTAATTGGGTGGCGAGTGTGGCTAAGGCGGCGCCTAACGCACCTTGTTGCGGGATGAGTAAATAGTTGAGTAAAATATTGAGGCTGACACCGAGTAATGCGATCTGATTGAAGGATTTTAAGCGACCGGCGGCGGTGAGCAGGGTGCCTGTGACGTAGACCGAGGAGATGGCGATGAAAGACCAGATGAGTAAGCCGAAGGTTTGTACGTATTGTGTATTGGCTTCGGTGTATAGGAGGTGGATGATCTCATGGCGGTAGACGTAGCAACTGGCACTTAGCGCGACCGCCCCGACGAACATGATGCGGGCACTTAGAATGGTGAGTTGGCGTACATCAGCGAATTGGCGGGCTTTGATCTGGCGACTGAACATGGGCAGCAAAATGGTCGCGAATAATATGGCGAACATATTGGCGGCATCTAATAGGCGAAAGGCGGATGCGTAGGTGCCTACTTGGGCTTTGCCGGGGTCGCCCTCGATCAATAAGGCGATCATATAGCCATCGGTACGGTTGTAGATGCTCATGAGCAGGGTGGCGATGGCGAAGGGCAGGCTTTCTCTTAAGATGCGCTTGATCAGTTGGGTATCGAAACTATAGCGAAAGCCTTTTTTAAGGGCGTAGCGCCATACGATGCCTCCGGCGATCAATGCGCTGATCAGGTAGGCGAAGTTCTGGGCAGCGGCGAAGTGCAGTATTTGAAACTCGGTGCCGGCATAGAAGGCACTATAGAGTAAGGACCCGCAGATGAAGATCATGAAGAGGCGATCCAGCACGCTCATCCAGCTATCGGTGCGGAAGAGGTGTAAGCCTTGTAGGTTGGATCGGAAATAAAGTAGAAAGGAGAGCAGTACTTGTGCCCCGCATACGTAGCCGAGCATCTGCCACTGCATGGGCGTAAAGTTGCTCAGATAGGCCCCGATGGCACAAAGTAGCGCATAGACGAAACTCAGTGCGAGCTTGGTGGTGAATATGCTGGAGAGGTAGCTGGGTAGTTTGCTTTCATCTTGTGCGATGGCGCGGCTGTTGTAGTTGGCCAACCCCATATCGAGTAAGATGTGAAAGAGGAAAGCGAAATTGAAGACTTGAAAGTATGCACCATAGTCGACCCCTCCTACTGTATTTTGTACCGTGCGATCGATGCCGAAGATCCAGAAGGGCTTGACGATCAGATTCACGAAAATCAAAAAAGACACGTTTCTGAGAAACGTGCCTCCGCTTTGTTTTTTTATGGTGGGCTTGGGTGTCGACATATCAGCCCAATAAATCCGCTACTTCTGCTGCATTTATGGCTTGGTGGGTGGACGAATGCACTGCTTTACCGTCTTTTAGGACGATGAGCTGCGGGGATTCATGTTGAATGCCTGTGCGCTCGGCAATGAGGTTGGAGACAGGGCGATAGGCGATCAGATCGAGATAGAAAATACTGATCTCATCGTCTTGCATGTTCCAGTCGCGCTCTATGCGGCTTTTGGCCATGGAGCTGATGGAGCAGCGGGTGCTGTGCTTGAACAGAGCTACCGGACGCTCATGCGATAGGGCGATGGCCGCATCCAATTCTGCTTCTGTTCGCAAGATGCGCCATTGGA
>JAHDGT010000056.1:0-12938 GCA_020631675.1 Bacteroidota bacterium | reverse complement strand
CTTAGTCGTATCTACGTTTTACGAACCAGCGATCATTTAGCGTGATGCCCACGGTGGTATTGAGGAAATTTTCACGGATCAAGCCATTATCGGTATTCCCGCGTTGCCCTACTTCTAGTGCGAGGTTAACTCTTGAGCGTACTTTACGGATCGGTATGCCCATGCCCACACTCACTGCATACTGGCTCAGGGTCTGCCCGTTCACGATCAAGCTACCCGTATCATAATAGCCTCCGAAGCGGTATTCGGCCCGCTTGAAGAATTTAGTGATCGCACGGCTATCTGGCGAGAAGCCGACGCCCAAAGCGAAACGCATAGAGTTGGTCAGGTAAGGATCCGCTTCATCTAATAGGCGGTATTCTTCCCAATTGGTCATGGCCACATCGGCGGTGAGGGTGAAGTCTCCTCCTCTATTATAGGCCACACCTGCACTCAAGCGGCTGGGTAATTTCAGTTTCCCTTCTGGGAAGGTATTCTGGTCAACGGTATCTAGTACCGTTACCAAACCATCAGAGCGCACATTTACTTTAAACCAGTTCTCGGTCTGATCCACTCCGATCGATACCGAAGGCGAGTAAGTCGCTCCTATTGTTAATTTGTTCTTGTCAAAATCTTTGGTGTATTGTAGACCACCCGTATAAGAAAAGCCACCGATCAGCGACTCATCGCTACGCTGGTTGCTGTAGCTGTTGTCGATATTGAGAAAAGTGCTGCGGTTGGTACGATTCAAGGTACCGAACAGATAGGCTACATTCGCCCCAATAGATAAACCCTCATAAGAGTAGCCCATCCCTCCATAGAACTGATAGATCTGCCCTTGCCCAACAAAGCGATGTTCAATGCTATCCAGTTCAGCGGCGTACTCGGTGCGGTTTACATCATAGTTGATGCCGTTAAAGGGTATTAAACCCGCACTCATCACCCAGGCACTTTTGATGCGCTTCAAGCCTGCTTTGGCCATCATCTCATCCACCTCGCTTTCGCTTTTCTTGTAGTATCTGGTGGTGAGCGGGAAAGCAAAAGACAAGTAGCTCAGTGAAGCGGTACCACTACTTTGGCTATCGGTCTCTGTGTTCAACCACAAGCCATTAGCGTTCAGTCCTGTTTCAAAGGTGGTCAATCTCAAAGCCCCATAAGAAGCAGGGTTCGCATAATTGATCGTGTTGCTGGCACGATAGGCACTGGATGCCCCTCCTAAAGAGCGTAGTACTGAAAAGTGCTGCGGTGATATGCTACCCGCCCCTACTTTGGAATAGGGGGAGTTAACCTGATAAGTTTGTGCTTGCGCCTGCTCACCAGTGCCCAATAAAAAGAGCAGTAGCAATGCAAATATACCCAGCCCGTAAGTCCAATTAAGGCCTGTAATTTTCAATGATTGTTGAACGTACTCAGTCGATCCTTCTTTTCGCGTCATGATACAACAGTATGTGATGAAGCCCCTCCATAACCAGATAAGGGCGCACAAAGGTCTTATTTTTGAGCTGGCTTTCAAAAAAGGAAGCGTCTCCGCCGGTTAATAAAACCTTTAAAGGTTGGAATTTCGCTCGATAAGCGTCTATTATCGCGGCTAATTCGGCGATCGTACCTTGGATGACTCCACTTCTGATCGAAGAGTGGGTATCATTCCCTACCAGCGGCACCTCTTTTTTCAAGTCGTATTCTACTAACGGAAGTTTATCCGTAAAGGTGTGCAGGGCTTCGAACTTTATGCGCATACCGGGCGATATACCCCCCCCTTGATACACATCATGCTCATCTGTGAAATCGTAGGTGATGCAAGTGCCCGCATCGATCACCAGCGTATGCTCTCCTGGAAATAATTTCGCACCGCCCACAGCTCCTGCTAAACGATCGCGCCCTAGCGTATGCGGTGTGGCATAGGCATTACCTATCGGCACTGCCGTATCCTGTGTTAACACTAGGAAAAAAGTGCGCTCTCGTAGAAAATCCTCTATTTCTGATGGGTGATGACGGACTGACGAGATCATGCTCCCCTTGATCGGGTAATGATCTAAAATATTTTTCAATTCGGCTACACTAGGAAAAACATCCTCAAAGGCGAATAATTCTACTACAGTGGTATCTACTGGCTCGCCTGGCGCACTCCACCTAAAGAGGGCCGCCTTAGAGCGGGTATTACCAATATCAATGCAAAGATTCATGGAAATGGAAGGTTGGAGGCTGTAGCGGGTTAGCTTATTTGATCACTTCGCTCTTATGCTTGTATAGCGATCGCGATACATAGCTGTATTTGCTGATAAACGGATGGAGTTATCGCGCATCCACTCCATTAAGCCTCGATAAGTGGCCGGATTGGCTGCTTTCCAATTATTGAATAATGCAGTATCCGCCTCTTTGAATAGCCATCTATAATAGGCTTCTAATAATCCTTCTTCTTGTAGGCAGGCATGTGCTTCGAAAAGCGGATTCTCAAAAACACGTAGATTCTCATAGCTACTCCAATTCGCTTGAAAATCCACAAGTGTTTTCACCAGTTCCTCAACGGTGGGCGGAGTACTTAAAGCGCTACAGGAGTTGTGCAACACCATTTCCACTGCCGTCTCGAAGTTGATGCCTTTTTCAGCTGAGCGATCGTCTTCTGTATCTTCAGCCAGTGTGACTCTACCCTGCTTGCTCAAGCTCAATTTAATCTCTCCTTCGTCTGTAAAACCTACCCCGGTGTAAGTGTCGAACAGCAATTTACTCATTGCCTGCCCACGATCGGACATGGGTTCTAAATGTAAAAACAGTTCGGTATACAACACACTCCACACCCGCTCTTCGCTTTTGTGATACTGCTGTGCCGCCCAATAATAATTGCTGGAATGTTCTGGTGCATTGCTGATGCCTTCTTCCCAATAGCCTACTGCTTCAGGTACATCTCCAGCCCCTAAGGCCAGACCACCTAAGTCGGTATGTAAGCGACCAGCGGAAGGGAATTTCTTAATGCCTTTCTTTAGGCTCTTCAATGCGCCTTTACGATCGCCATTCGCTTCCTTCACCGCAGATAGTAGTGAATAGTACAAAGGCTTGGCTTCTTGCTGTTTCACCAGCTCGTTCAACAACTTCTCTGATCGCTTATAGTCTTTGGTCAAGTAGTAAGCATAGCTCAACTCGTACTTCACCAAAGGGTTGTCTGGCCAGAGTTGATCCGCCCTTCTCAACAGGTCGATCGCCTGCTGCTGTTTGGTCGCACTACTATTATCTCGCATCAATTGAATCGCCTCGGCTGTTAAGGCTTCCGCTTTCGCACGATCTTCACCACCACCGCTATTGGTGGACACAGCTGTACCTCCCCCAACTCCTGCTTGAACGGCAAGAGCCGGAAGCAAAAGCAAACTAATTGCGAAATAAAGTGAAATGAGGAGTGCGCGCATGATGCAATAAAGTTCTTAGTGCAAGGCAGACACAAATGTCAATGAAAACAAAGTAGGCAGTAAGAGCAAGCCAACTCTACGAAGTTAAGACGCATTTATCGCAAATGATAACACATTAACAGACAAAAAACACCTTAAGTCCTTTATTTAGCTTGATTTAACCAAAAAACGATGCGCTTGATCTGCGTCCACTGATCGCCAGAGAAATAATAAGGCGGGTACTCCTCCTTCGTTTTACGATCCACGAAGTAGTAGCGGTAAGCGAAATAAGATTCGTCTTTAGTGGCTTTGGTAGCTGAATCATAGATCGTCTTTCTGCCGAAGAAAGGCTCTCTACGCAATAGGTAGCGGTAATCCGACTTATCCGGATATTTCTCATCGACTTGTCCGATAGGTACCGAAGCGTGCTCCACCTTCAGCGCTTTCAATAATTCATCCAGCTTCACATTGTAGGAATCCATCTCTGAATTTGTCTGCTCGATGAATTCATCTCGCTGGTCTTCGTACATGTCATCAATATCATAGAGTACCGCTTCCGGGTCCTGATACTTGAAACGCTCAACCAATACCTTGGATCCATTGATACCATCAGGAATCCAGCGTTGCGCGAACAAGTTCGTACTCATTAGGGCTGTAGCCAAAAAAACAAACAGACAGATCGACAATAAGCCGACAATACGAGGATGCTTCATAAAATTTGATAGGCTCGTTAAAAAGGTAGCGAGGTCGTACCAGAAAGAGAACAATAGACGACCCCTAATAAAAAGTGATGAAAGTGAAATAAATGTTCCCCGATCGGCGTCTAATGCGTAAATTGACATTCAGCTGATCTTAGAGCGTGTGCAGGAGTTTATTATCTGGTCGAAAAAGAGTGATTTTAAAATCCGATATACGCTCTTATAGAAGGGTTCAGGAACTTTTGACCCACTTCATCGCATTGATGTTTAATAGAGGTGAGAAATAGTAAATATTGGAGGATATGGATCAGTTCATAAATAGTCATGTATAGTAAGGTTCCTATACAACGTGCTCCCTTCCCCCATTATTGTAATCCATCACATCACAAACACCTTGCCTTGCCCCCAAAGGTATCACCATTAAGCCATACCACAAACATGAAAAAATTCCACTTGAACGCATCAGCACTTTTTTGCAGCCTACTATTTGGTCTAGGCTTGGCATTATTCTCCGCATTACCCGCACAGGCGCAAGTCACCTATCAAACTAAACAAGGAGAACGCGCTTCAGAAACAGAAGTCTGCCTAGATGACATCGGCATTGACGAACTCAGCGAGCAGCTCAATAAAGGCATTGATGAGCTCCGCCTGTTCTTGGACAATCTCACCTTCACCAAAGAAGGGCAGATGATCATGGAAAATGACACCATTGATTTCAATGCGACCATGGATGAAGTTCGTATCGACTTGAAAGATGCCATGAAAGATATTAGAATCGAGCTGGACGAGAACATGCCAGAACTGCAAGAAAGCCTCCACAAAGTAGCCGATGAGCTACCTGAGCTATTAGAAGGCTTTTTCAAAGAAATCGAGAAGGTAGTAGATGATTTGGATATAGAGGTAGAGACGAAAAAGAAGTAACGAAAACAACATCAAATCACACTGCCGACAGAGCCGCCCCTATGATCCCCGCATGGTTTTTCAACTTAGCCGGAACCACCTTCGTTTCCGTATGCAGTAAATGCTGGAAATCATCAAACCTTTTACTAATGCCTCCCCCCAAGATGATCAGATCCGGATAAAAAAGTTTTTCCACATGTCGGAGGTACTCATTCAATCTTCCACCCCATCGTACCCAGCCCAGCTCTTCGTTTTTCCTCGCCGCATTAGACGCATAACGTTCCGCGATATCTCCATGTAGGAGTAAATGTCCCAACTCGGTATTCGGAATAAGCTTGCCATCAACGATCAAAGCCGAGCCGATTCCCGTGCCTATGGTCAGTAAAAGGCTTAATCCTTTTCTGCCTTTACCCGCACCGAATTTCACCTCCGCAAGACCCGCGGCATCCGCATCATTCACTACTTTGAACTTCAGACCAGTCGCACTTTTAAATAAGTCTTCCACATTCTGGCCGATCCAATTCCTGTCAATATTCGATGCTGTAAGTGCCACACCTCGGCGCATCGCCGCCGGAAAGCCGCAACCCACTTTTCCCTTCCATTCAAAATGATCTACTAACTGACGCATCACTCCTGCCATATTCTCCATATCAGCAGGCTGAGGCGTAGGAATTCGTCGCCTACCACTTTTCAGCTCTCCCGTCTTCGTATCCACAATGGCCGCTTTCATGCCAGTGCCACCTATGTCCACACCTAAGATTTCCATGTTTCAGAACATTATTCGGAGTGGTTTACTCCTCTATTAAAAATAGCCATTCGTCGTAGGCTGTTGCTGTAAAAATACCCAAACCACCATTAATATTCCCCTCCACTCTAGCAGGGCGACTGATCGAAATCCCTCCTGCGTCTATCGCATCATCCACACTCTCTAAAAAATGATAGTAGGTACTGTCTATGTGGTACAAGCGCGTACGCACCTCACTACCCACTTTAAAACGATGCGACAAGCTCCTTGTCCCTTCTCCATTCTCTATTAATTGATCAGAAAAAGACCAAGTAAAGGTTTTTGGCTTCGCTGCCCCTAAACCGTTATCAAAATAGACCTTATAGTAATTGCTTGCAGGCGTAGGATCCGTAAAGTTCAGTGTGATCGCTGCTTTAGGAGTGTCCAACTCATTCAAAAAATAGTAGGCGGTATCAATAGGTATTTCCCGCAAAAAACGAGTATTCGCATGTGCAGTCCTGCCCGTTCTCAAATCTTCCACATACAAATAATACCCACTAGTATCTCCAGCCTCAGGGGCAGTTAATAGATCCAAGTTCAAATCCACGTATACGCCTAGTGTATCGATCAACGACAAAGTGTCCACCTCTCCTTTGTGTGTAATCGTCACCAAAGCACTATCCACCACAGGAAGTAGGTCGGCATCAAAAAAAGACACACTCTCTGTCAAGGACAAAATGTAGGGTAGTCCCTTCTCTAGGTAACACTCTACCACCATCTGCTGCTCATACACAGGCAAGTCAAGGCGCAACTCTCGTTCACAAGAGCCGAATAGGACCGCAAGCAGGCAAATCCACAGCAAGCAGCTATTCTTCATATGGTCAAATAACACACAACACATATAACCTGTGATTAAATGGTAAAAATTTTCTCTTTTTTATTTTGTGGCATATCATTTATGCGTGACCTTTATAGAGACACTCGTCTGCATTCACGTAAAACAAGGCAAATCATCCCCAAAGGTCTTAAAGAAATTCAACGATTCTAAACAAACGATCTATGAAAGCCAAACTACACACGATCATCACTTGCTTTATCTGTTTATTCGCTTGCGTACAATTGAACGCACAATTTACAGATTCTTATACCACCATTGGTGATGGCGGCCCCTCTCTATTTGAAGACATGCCTCCTCAGCCAACAGAATATGGCAAATGCTATGCGAAATGCCGTATTCCAGACTGTGTGGTAAAACTCACAACAACAGTACTGGTTAAAGAGGAACAAGTAAAGAAAGTAACTGTTCCCGCGGAATATGGTACGGTAACAGAGCAGGTACTGGTGAAAGAAGCCTCTACCAAAATCATTACCAAGCCCGCTGAGTATGAAAACATCAGTGAGCAAGTATTGGTGAAAGAAGCCTCTACCAAAATCACAACTAAACCTGCCCGTTATGCAACGGAAACAGAGCGTGTAATGACCTCTCCTGCCTATGGTAAGTGGATCAAAAAACGCAAAGGTCCTACTTGCTTCTCTGAAAACCCTGACGATTGCTACATCATGTGCTGGGAAGAAATGCCCGCACAATACAAGACCGTAAGCAAGCAAGTCTTAGCAGAACCCGCACGCGAAGAAGTAATTGAAATCCCTGCTGAGTATAAAACCGTTACTCGTCGTGTCTTAAAGACACCCGCACGCGAAGAAGTAATTGAAATTCCTGCTGAATACAAGACCATCACTAAAACGGTATTACAAACACCTGCACGTGTAGAAGAAACCGTTATACCGGCTGAGTATAAAACCATTGAGTACGATCACGTAGCAGATGGCGGTAAATTCACCCGTTGGACAGAGATTTTGTGCGCAGGTGATATGACTAATAGTCGTATCCGAAATGTACAGCAGGCTTTATCCGACAAAGGCTTTAACCCAGGTCCTATTGATGGGGTGATGGGTGGTCAGACCAAAGCGGCTTTACAGCAATACCAAGAAGCCAATAAATTACCTATCGGCAACTTGAACATTGAAACTTTAGATGCTTTAGGCATTAATTAGACTCGAGATATGAGACTTCATGCTGAGGCTGTAGTACTTAACTTCTCAAAAGCAAAATGAAACAAAAAAGCCCCGCTGGATAAAATCCAGCGGGGCTTTTTTGTTTCATTGAAGGAGTAATCAGGCCTCTGCCAATAATTCCCCTTCAACTGCTTTCTCTTGTTCACCAGTACTAATATTATTGAAATAGCGCAGGGTGAAATCGCGAATATTATCATAGCAAATTTTACGAGCTACTTCCTTTACGGTCGTATCATAGAACCAATTCGGCTTACGGGCACATAGCTCCTTCAAGCCACGAATCAGCTGCTCCTCAAATAACTCATAGTGTAGGGCCGAATCAAATTTGGTAGGTAAGATCATACCATCAAAATCAGAACCGATACTGATCCTGTTCCAGAAGCTTCTTGGGTCATCTAAATGCTCGAACACATAATTGCACATGCCCTCTATCTGGCGGATGTATAAAGCGATGCTCGACTTATTTCCATTGATCTTCAAAGGTGCTTCATAGGTGAGATCACCAGGTACCTCCTCCCCTTTCTTCGCATAATGCTCCGCTTGGTGTTTCCCTTGGTGGAAACCTAGAATACGACGATCAAAACACATACCTATTAGTCCGTCTGTTTCGTGGATCACCTTCAGATCTTCATTGCTCAGATTGATCCCCCACCAGTTAAAACCATAACGTACATCTTTTTCATGTACGAAAGTCTGCAGCTTCGCTTTCAGCTTTCTGCGTACTAAAGGGTTACTGGTCGAATCCAGATCCGCTTTCAGCTTTTGGTAGGTATCCTCGTACTCGATCAGCTCTGACATCGTCTCTACATTGGCGTAGCCCGCATGGCTGATGATCAGCGGGATTTTACGCGTATTGGCTTCCTGCTTATTGTAGGTTTGTACCAGATCATAGAATTCCTTTCTACTATGCGGGCACATATGCTTAATGTCCACCAAGATGCGATTTTCTCCGGTATCTAAACCATCCTCACCAATGCTCAACAAATGCTTCACGGCACGCATACCCGTGCTATTGAAGCCTTGGTTCAAAGATAAATTCTGATCCAATGCTCGTTCACTAATAGAGATCAAGCTCCGTGCATGCCCACATAAAGCATTACTGAAATGGTGTGCGAAAGTGATGAAAAAGGGCAAGTGATTCCATTTCCCATCCGTATGCGGTAAATACTTTTGCTCATCCGCTTCACTGAATCCGGGTAATTCACTCAGTCGGTATTTTCCTTTCAAGAAGTCGATTCGCTGAATCAATTCTTCCTCTTTTACATCTGCTTGTATCTGCGTTACATTGATCTTCTCATTCGTTTTATGCCCTACACCAAGTGCATGCATTCCTTCAATGGTCAAGACGACCGAAATGCACTTCGTCTCTTGTTCGGCATCAAGTACATCCTCGCTACCATTAGCAATGCGATAACGCCCTTCTACTTTGATAGATTTTATCTCACTAATGGAGTAACTAGGGTTACTGTGCCAATGACCATCACCAGCAGTGTGCAGGCTATATTCTTTTAACAGCTCTAAAAAGTAATCATAAGATTTACCCTGCATAAAAGTTACTCGCTCTTTGGTATAACCTGGCATCAATCTTAGTAGTGGCTGGAAAACGCTCTTCCCTCCTTTGCCCATAACAAAGCCTTTTTCAAAGGGGTATAGCGATATACAAGCAATACCCATTCCTCCTGCTGCCAATTTCGGAAAATCAGACTGCATCTTCGTTCGTTGCACAAAGCGACTAAAGGGTGCGTTTTTCACTTTCCCCCAGATCACATTGGGGTCTTTAGGTATGCGCTGTATGCCGTCAGAGAAAAAATTATAGTGCCTACTGCCACTGTGTATGTGTAGGTCAGCATATCTCGGCTGTACTTTTGATTTTGATTTTGGTTTCTTCGCCATCTTTATTCGTTAGACTTAAAATCCGATACAGCTAACACCTTTTGTGGCAGGAAAGATTTTGCTGACCACAAAGAACTAAGAACACAAAGGAGCACGAAGTATTATCGAGAGATAATGGCCAAATTGATTCAAAGTTCAAGAGTAATACAATACTGTATCAAACTATTTACTTCTGCTTATTCAGAAGCATAAACAATTCAGAACCCCTGCTTAAAAAACAGGCAGATACATTCTTAAGAAAGAGAATAGGTGAGAAACTTCAATAGGTAAGATGCTGACTACCTTAGGCAGAATCAGCAATACATTCAGTCCTATAAAGACGCATTTAAGGGGTAAAAGGTTGAAAGTTCGTAAAAAAAAGATCTACCCAAGGCTTTGTGCCCGTCGTTTTAGAGCACGCCATTTCACAAAACCGAGAACAAGATAGGTCAATAAGAACACACATCCGAAAAACAATAACAAATAGCCCCAGAACCAAGCGTGATGATATACAGGGGCTTCGATCAAGAAAGAGAAGGACGCCATCTCTAGTGGCGCGCGATGTGGCGGCAATGCGGTTGTTGTATCACTTGACCGAGCATTGACCGGCAACTCTTCTTGCTCGTCTTTGATAGGTTTTAGCCAGAAGGTATACTGACCAGATGGCAAATCACCATAGGTAACCGAAGCATGCGTCTTTACCCGTTTCCACTCTTCTTCATAACCCTCCAGCCAATACTGGTACTGCTGTTGATCTTGTGCTGAATTATTTCTATTCGGATCCACAAAGCTCACGGCATCAAAATAGAAGCTCAAGGTATTTTCATGAGGTTCTAAAACCACCTCTGTGGGCAAACCGCTCCTAGGGTCTAATGCCTCCGCATAGGCGGCCCAATCCACTGCTTCGTGGTTCAGTTCCACTCGGTGAATATGGGGTAAAGGTCTGCGTTCGTTCGGGCTATGTGCCGCCGGGTCGAATACACTTCCACCTTCGCGATGTCCAAACCAAATTTGATCCCTATCTAAAACTTTAGCCACTAGGCTACACTCTAAAGGCGTGAAACCGTCTTTAGCCCCCAAATGCTCGATCTCTACTCGTTTATCCTTATTAAAAGCAGCAACATTTATACGATCAATACCACTCACCGTACCAATGTAGGCATAATCACCATGCACCACTATAGACCTAATATTCTCACTTACCAGCCCGTCCAACTCATCAAAGGCAATGAGGTTCTTACCGTCAAATCGGTACAAGCCGCCTTGTAAGTTGGTCAGCCAAATATTGCCCTGTGCATCGCTGTCCATTGCCACTGGTACCCCTACATAATCCGCATGTGCGACCAGTTCTACGGAATTCTTTTCCGTATTAAAGGCGTAAAGACCTTCCATACCTGGCAACCATAGTTTACCATTCGCATCTACACAAGCCCTGCTTCTATACAAATGAGAACTTCCATTCGACATTGGATAAACGCCTTCTAATCCTTGCTCATCGAACAGCAACAAAGTATCCTGTGCGATCGCCCATAGTTTGTTTTGTTGTTTGTCTTTGGTAAAATAGACATAGGCATTACGCTCCAACTCCTGATGTGGTATCAGTCGACCATCTGATGGTCGATAACGCAATACCCCCTCGGCGGTGGCTACCCAACTTTCTCCATTAGGAGCTAGTACCAAGTCGTTAACCGCATTGGTACGCAGTCCCATTTTATCCGACTTCTTTATTGACCGACAAGAGTCGCCTTTACAAACATCCAGACCAGCATCGGAATAGCCCACTAAAAGCAGCCCTTCCTCACTTTTACAGACCGATGTGATCGTCTCTCCTGAAAGTGGCGCATCCTTGCGGTAATGCTGAAAAGCGAAGCTGTTGAACTTAGCGATACCATCTTTGGTATTGAACCATATCCCCCCTTCATGATCTTCAAGCACCTGTCGGTAAGTCAGCCCGAAACGGCGCATAAAACTGCTAGAGGCACTACTCAAAGGATTGTGCTTATCCGATCGGTCAATAATGGTGAAACGCTCTTGGTCATAGACCACCAAGGCAGGGTCGGTACTTAGCCACAAGCGATCTCTACTATCAATGAATAAATGATTGATCCTATTGGCAGGCAGTCCATCGGCTTTTGTGAAAAGCTGGAAACCCTCTTCTGCTCGGTAGCGGTAAAGTCCCAGTAAAGTAGCCAGCCAGATCGTGCCCTCGCTGTCTTGTGCCATATTGTGCACCACATTTCTATGCAATTCCTCAGGTATGCCCGCATTGCTCAGTTCCTCTCCATCAAAAAACTGTAAGCCCTCATCCGTGATCAGCCAGTAGCGAGATTCCTGCTCGCTGAAACGGCTCATTTGGTGGATCTGAATGTATTTCCCCTGCTCTTTGGTCAGGTTGCGGTAAGTCCATTCTTCATGTACGACCAAACCCTTGATCGTCGCGAAATAATGTACATCAGGGTGACCGTCCAAGCTCGGCCCATCATCATAAATGTAGTTGAAATTAAAAGGCGAGCTATTGCCAATATGCGCTTGATCCTGACGCATGGGTTCATTCGTAATAGGTAATATACCTCTAGGGTGTTCTAACCAAAGTGGTTCATATTGGTCACGATAAGCCAGCACTCCGCCCACTTTCGTACCATGTACCCGCAAACTGTCTTTAGGAATGGTATGAAACTTACGTCCGTCAAAAAGCATGAGGTCGGCTTTGTCTCTGGCCAACCTACTTTTGAACCACAATCTTCCTTGCGCGTCCTCTTTTATATTCGTGATCCGAGTAACACTCGCCCCGTCCTTCTGAGAATATTGCTTGAAAGTCTGCCCGTCAAAACGCACGATCCCCGCTTCGGTACTGATCCAAATGTAGCCCTCGCTATCTTGGTACAGCGTATGCACCATAGAAGAACCCAAGCCCTCTTCAATGCCGTAATGCACCAAAGGGTATTGCTGTGCCCACACACAGCATAACTGCCCCATGAGGAGCAGCATAGTATGAAGTAGTCGTATGGCGAGGCGTTGAATCAATATGGGAAACATTATTTTTTAAATTCAAGCCTCAAATTAAAGCAAGTGCGCAAAAGTTACAACTAATTTTATAGTTAAATTGGGTTAATGGTATTTTGCAGGGCGTATCCATGCAATAAAAAGGGGGTGTTTTTTCATTCTATAAGGGGTAGGGACAGGGTAAATTATTTTGATTCGGGAAAAAGACGTTGCATGCAACGTCTCTACGGTGAAAACCCTTTTTACTGCATGGTCGGGCTATCCGTTCCTACAAAATGGGCTATCTGGGGGTTCGTTGCTCTACTTGGC
>JAHDGT010000567.1 GCA_020631675.1 Bacteroidota bacterium | reverse complement strand
TACCACTCCTATCCCTTGTGCGGGCAGAGCGTCTTTTTAAGATGATTCAGTGGTATCACTCATCATCTGTTTCCAAGTAAGCGTCGGGTTTCTTTTCTTCTTGGATCTTACTGGCAGCCGCTTCCTTGTCTTTCAGGGCTTTAAGCTTTCTGCGAGCTTCCTGCTTCAGTTCGTCATTCGGCTCGTAATTCTCGATGATACTTTCTAAAGTAGCGATCGCTTGAAAACGTTCCCCCTTTTTCTCATAAACATCGGCTAATAATAAGTAGCTTTTTACTACCCAATATTGAGCGGAAGTCTCATTGATGGTTCTGAAACAAGCGGCTTTGGCCGCATCATAATTCCCGCTTTTGTATATGATGTCCGCGATCAAGAATCTTGCTTCGGCACCTTGCTGGTTGGTACTGCGCTTGGCCACCTGTTCCAAATCTTTTTTCGCATCATTAAAGCGTTTGGCTTCATAGGCACTTGTCCCTCTATAGTAGTAAGCGTCTACAAGATCTTCTTCACTTCTATTGGGGTGTTTGAGCAATAGCTCCACATACTCGCCCCTTGTACCTTTCTTGAGTTGATGCGAGGTTTTGACCAATGCGCGTAAAGACTCCAAAGCCAGCTCTTTATTGCTGGTCATGCTATACAATCGCTCGAAGTATTTATGCGCCTTTGGGTAATCCTTATCGATGTACATCGCGATTCGAGCACCTTTGTCAAGTGCTTTTTCCGTGAACATATTCTGCTCCTGCGAGATGATGAAATCATAGTCTTTACTGGCACGAGCATAGTCCTGCTGACTATACAGGCACTGCCCGCGATAAAAACGCGCATAAAGGGTAAATGATCCGCCCTTGGAAAAACGAGTGAGGTATTGGTCAAATTCTTTGACCGCATTCGCACAATCCCCACTTAAATAAAAGTTCTCCGCGATTTGATAGGACAGCGAGTCTTTAGCACTCGTACTGATCTTAATATTCGGGAATCGCTTGATGAAGGATAAGTAACCATCCGCATCTCCTTTGCTGATGAATACGTCTTTGACCCCTAGTGCGGCTTCTTTAGCCTCTACGCTATTCGGGTAACGCTCCATAACCGTTTTATAGGCGGATATGGCATCGTCATACTGCTGCATATTGTAGTAGATCAAACCCATGTTCACCAAAGAGCGAGGTACATAATCACTCTTATTTCTATTGTTGATCAGGTTTTGGTGGGTCTTGATCGCCTCTACATTATCCTCTAAGATCACATGGGCCAATGCCATTTGATAAAGCGCATCATCACCATAAACGGAGTTCGGGTGTTGGGTTATCAGCTCGTTCAGACTGCTTACTTTCTTCTCGAAATTGCCTTGCAGACCATAGATCATGCTTTTTTGATACATCGCATAATCCATTCCCTCCAGCTCATAGGAAATTATATTGTCATAGCGTTCGCTGGCGGTCTTGTAATTCTTACGTAAGAAATGACAATCTCCGGAACGTAAAACAGCATCCGCGAAAATGGGCTTTAATGGAGAGCCTGGAGTAACAGACTGCCCCGCCAATTGCTGAACAGCTTTGTCGAAATACCCCAAAGCTTCGCCATAGTCTTTTTCTTTATAGAGGGAGTAGCCCATGGTATAATAGGCTGTGGAAGGATTCATTTTCTCACTGATGGAGCGATTGCCCGAAGCAGCTAAAAAAGCCTCCATACCACTAAAAGCCCCACCATAATTCTCTTGACGGTAATAGATGTCAGCTTTCCAGAAATGGCATTGCGCAATGAGGTCGCTATCAATACCATAATCCATTGATTTGTCGAAATGCGAGATGGCAGCAGGGTAGTTGCGGTCATTATACATTTCTATGGCTCTGAAGTAGTAGACACGCTGCAAGCTGCGTAGCATTTCAGGTGTCTTGTCGGGTATGCTTTCCAGTACTTCGATCGCGTCTTGGTAGTTGTGCGTGGTTTCAAAGAGTCTACTCAAGATGTTCTTGGCTTCTACGGATCGCGGTGAAGACGGATAGTCTTCTATATAGCTTTGTAGTGCCTTACTGGCCACATCATCATAACCCAACTCATAGCTCAGTTTACTGTAGTTGAATTGGCTCACTTCTTTGATCTCGCTGTCAAAGCTCAATTTTCCAGCTTGGTTAAAAGCATTACGAGCTTCTTGCTTGAGTCCGTTTTTCAAATAGCAATCTGCCAAGTGGTACATGGCATTTTGCGCCAGCTTGTCATTACGACTGTTGAGCTGCTCGAAATTCTTAGTAGCATCTTCGTATTTGCCCAGCTGATATTGCGCGAAACCCAATTGGTAATAGTCTTCCGCCCGAAGCTTTCGGGAGTTTTTAACATAGAAATTCAAATAGGGAAGTGCCTCTTGAAAGTTACGCTGGTTGAAATGGGTCACACCCAATATCTGGTTGAT
>JAHDGT010000566.1 GCA_020631675.1 Bacteroidota bacterium | reverse complement strand
ACCCCATACCGCTCCTATCCCTTGCGTACTAATGTGCTAATGAGGCAATTTGAAAATTTGAAAATACTGTTTCAGGCTTATCATTTTCAAATTAACTCATTGCCAAATTTTCAAATTATGACAAATCCCATAGTACTATTCGACGGCCAATGCAACCTCTGTAGTGGGGCGGTACAATTCATCATTGAACGCGACAAAGCAGCGAAGCTGCGCTTCGCCTCCTTGCAAAGCGACTTAGGGCAAAACTATCTGGCGAAACATCAATTAGAAGAACAACTAGAAAGAGAACAAGGATCCGAAAAAGAATTCGATACCTTCGTACTCATTGAAGGGAAGCAAGCCTATACCCGGTCCACGGCGGCATTGCGCATTGCCCGCTATTTCCATTCGCCAATATGGCGTATGCTGTATGGCTTGATCATCATACCTCGTCCTTTGAGAGATGTGGTTTATCGCTTCATTTCTCGTAACCGCTACCGCTGGTTCGGCAAAACCAATAGCTGTTGGATGCCCACCCCAGAACTCAAGCAACGCTTTCTGTAAATTGGTGCTCTGAATTAAAAAACGTCCCAAACCAATGTCCTATATCAACACCGCTCTGGTTCATCAAAAAAAAGGAGAGCAGAACTTCTATTTAAAAATGGACTGCTACCAGACCACTGGTTCTTTTAAGATCAGGGGCATGTCTGTTCTTTGTACGCATTACCTCTCTCAAGGCATTACGCATGTGGTCTCTTCCTCAGGAGGGAACGCGGGTTACTCTTGTGCCTACGCGGCCCAAAAACTAGGCATGCGCTGCACGGTGGTCGTACCCCAAAAAACACCCGAGCATGTACGTGCCCGCATACGCTCAGTAGGAGCGGAGGTAATCGCGCACGGCAAGGTATGGGATGAAGCCGACCAACTGGCCCGCCAGATCGTAGCCGATGAAAATGCGGGCTACGTATCTCCCTTCGAGCACCCCAAACTCTGGGAAGGGCATAAAAGCATGATCTTAGAGAGCATTCATCAAATGCATGGGGTCAGACCAGATGCGGTAGTGCTATCTGTTGGTGGTGGAGGTATGCTCTGTGGCGTTGCTGCGGGCATGGAAGAAGTAGCTTGGGGAGATATACCCATCATTGCCGTAGAAACCGAAGGAGCGGCCAGTATGGCCGCCGCACTAAAAGCCAACAAGCTGGTCAGTATTGATGCCATCAATACCATTGCCAGCAGCTTGGGTGCTAAATGTGTTTCTCCCACCGCTTTCGAGTGGTCCAAGAAACGTCCTATCCACTCTTTGATCTGCTCTGACGCACAAGTGGTGGATGCGGTCTACCAATTTGCCGATCAGCAGAGATGTTTGGTAGAGCCGGCATGCGGAGCTACCCTAAGTGCTTTATACCACGAGCACGAAGGGATGCGCCCCTACAAAAATATACTACTGATCGTTTGCGGAGGCATAGGCATTGATTTCGCACAGCTGAATCGTTGGCGGAAAGAATATCCTTTAAGTTGAAGTCCATGCACATCGCCATACTCATAGCGTCTTATGAAGATTCCAGCTCACCTACTAAGGATCATGATGTACCTTATGACCCTTCTCCTTACTTAGAAGCATTAGGGCATAGTTGGGAACGCTTCTTTTGCGGATCATATTCTATTTGCCCTTGAAAAAGGCCATGAACAATTTTTGAACCTCTTGCTAAATGCGGCCTTAAAACGCAAAAAACGAAATGGATAAGCGTTTTAAAAGGAGTTCAATAACTTTGTGCGGAAGTGTCTTGAAAATTAGTAGATCATGTATTCAAAGAAAATACTCCTGTTTATTGTTAGCTTTTGCTTTATACTTTTATATAGTGGGTGTGGTGGGTCAGAAGAAGTGGTATGGTTAGATTGGCCGGAAGCTTTAGAAGCCACGGAAGCCGCCGATAAAAAAGTAGTGGTATTCATTCACTTGCCCGGTTGTGATGTATGCGATCGCATGCGCGAAGAAACATTCGGACATCCTGTGATAGCCGACTATTTGAACCGCTATTTTCACGTAGTGGATTTTAGCGGTTTGTATGAAGGAACCATTCCCTTGAAAGACCATGACTGGACATTCATTAAAGATGGTGATAGTGGTTACCACCAATTGGCTCTGGCTTTAACAGACGCACAAGATTATATTGATTACCCTTCTACGGTACTGCTGAATGAAGAAATGGAAAGGATCAGCTTTGTGAGCGGTGAACTCGCTCCTAGTGAATTAGAGATGCTATTGAATTATGTGAACACGGACAGCTTTTGGGAAACACCACCAGAAGAGTACAAAGAAAACTTTATAGGCAAAATTCCGAAAGAAGAGTAAAACAAAAAAGGCGTATGGTATACCATACGCCTTTTTTGTTTTTACTCTTTATTACCGAACCACTCTACAGTTTCCTGCTTC
>JAHDGT010000565.1 GCA_020631675.1 Bacteroidota bacterium | reverse complement strand
TTAGTACAAGTTTATTGGTAAATTGGATAGTTGAGATTGAAAGGAAGCACTTTGGATTAACTCAACAAAAAATCAATTTAAGTATATCTAGAAATTATATCGTTCATACCCGCAAAAAAGAAGCCTATGTGGCATCGAACAAGCGCAAATATACAAATTTCCCAAAGAAAATCACTTTGAAAGATAAATGCATACCATTTTTTATATCCTATAAGTAAAGTGCCTTATAATGCTCCCAAGGCATTTGATAAATCACTGATGAGCACCTTCGGATCCTCTAAACCAACATAGAAGCGAGCGAAGTTCCACGGCATTTCCGTTGTTCTATAGTTTTCAGATTGATGAAGCACGCATGTCGGGAAAATAAGCGACTCATGTCCGCCCCAAGAGCAAGCTAATAAGAAGCGTTCCAAACGGTCGCAAAACGCCTGCATGCTGGACATATCCTGCGCTTTGAAGTAAGCAGAGAATAAACCACCAGATCCCTTCATCTGCGCCTTCGCCAGCTCATATTGAGGAAAACTCGGGTGAAAGGGGTACAATACCTTTTCCACTTTCGGGTGTTCATGCAAGAAATTAACCACCTCCATGGTATGTCTGGAAACCGCCTCCATTCTTATCGGCAGGGTGCGCAACCCCCTAAGCATCAACCACGCATCATTAGGAGAAATGATTCCCCCCAATGTCATGAATTCCCCTTCAAATATCTTACGAGTCATTTCCTTACTGGCTACCAAGGCACCTGCCACTATATCACTATGCCCGTTCAGGTATTTACTGGCAGAATGACACACTATATCCACCCCCATTTTGATAGGCTGTTGGTAGAGGGGCGTAGCGTATGAATTATCCATCACCGTGATCAAACCCCTTGCTTTAGCCAAAGCTACGACCGCGCCAATATCTTGCAACTCAAAGGTCAGGCTATTCGGACTTTCTAAAAACAGCAGCTTCGTATTATCCTGTATCGCGGCTTCATAATTGGTGCTTTGCGTACCATCTACAAAGGTATGCGTCACCCCAAAACGACTCAACATTTTAGTCAACAACTTATTCGTCCAGCTGTAAGGCGAACTTACACATACGATATGATCTCCCGCCTGCACTTGACTGAGTACCGCCGCTGCGATAGACGCACTGCCACTACTAAAGATCATCGCATCTTCCGCCCCCGCCAAAGCAGCGATCTTTTTCCGCAAAATGGCAACCGTCGGGTTACAGCCACGCGAATAAAAAGGCGTATCCATTTCGTCTTGCAATGAAGCCCGCATGCGCTCCACATTTTCAAAAGTGAAATTGCTCGATTGCATGATCGGCGGAGACACTGCTTGAAAATATTGCTCCCGTTCCTCACCTAAGTGGTTCAGTATATAAGACAGATCCATATTGTAGTATTAAAATGTAGGGGAGGACCCATGTGTCCTCCCGTTTTGCCGAAAAGATAAATTTGTAATGCTGGGATTACGTTAAAAAATGAAAGAACTCTTGATTTTTGCTTCTTTTGCATCAAGGCAAAGAAGAGAAGCATTTAATATTACCTAATAATGCCTGTTTTTCACCAAGTCCATGATCGCTTCCAAACCCCGCACATCCGCCTCATCAAAATCCGCTAATTGATCGCTATCCACATCTAAAACCATTTTGCAATGCCCGTCCACCACCAAAGGCACTACCACCTCTGATTTAGACAATGAACTACAAGCAATATGCCCCGGAAACTGCTCCACATCAGGCACCAGCAAAGTTTCTTGTCGGCTAGCCGCAGCACCACAAACTCCCTTATCCAGATCAATGCGCGTGCAAGCTAGCGGACCTTGAAATGGACCCAATACCAATTGCTCGCCCTTCCGCACATAAAAACCCACCCAGAAAAAATCAAAAGTAGATTTTAATACGGCAGCCACATTCGCCAAATTCGCGACCAGATCCGTTTCCCCTTCGATCAAATGTTCGATCTGAGGAAGCAGTTCCGCATAAATGTCGGCCTTGCGCTGTTCGGTATTCACTAAAATATCGTGCATGATCGTTGTTTAAATATGGCCCAACTCCCGATAAAATGTCGTACATTTTACACTGAAATCGCCCTTAGGATAATTGTTGCAAAATAGAACATCCTAAGCAGTTTTCCGATTTTTTTCATCGGGGGCTTATATCGATGGATTTACATCCATCGCTTTGGTGTGCCGTCCCTTTGGGACTCTCTTTTAATGTACTGACTTTTCAGTATATGAACCTTCTTATATTCAGGGCCGCATACCCGCAATAAAAAGCTGGCGTAAGCCAGTGCTTTAAAGGTCGGCATACGGCACGATTCTTATGTCTTGCGTCTTATGTCTTACGTCTTGAAAGCGCCAGCTTTCTACTGCGTGTACCGGGCTATCCGTTAAAATTCAGCCCCTGCCTGCTGCTGTTTGGCAGG
>JAHDGT010000564.1 GCA_020631675.1 Bacteroidota bacterium | reverse complement strand
TATTTGATATATAGTCCCATTTTAACACAGAATACAATCTCTACGATGATTTTAAAAGCAATAGTGCTTTTACCTTTGGCTAAAAAGTCGAATCAACACATCGAAGAAGCTTACATCTCTATAACTTCGGTCTTAGTCGGGGGGATTGGATGAACCCCAAAAAGAACAGCTCTTCCTTTAGACTCACCACAAATGCGACAGGTCTTGGGTTGCGAATAACTAGCCTAAAAACGATTTCAACACCCTTGCCAAGCCCATTTTATCATAGTTCAAATGCTGTGCGCCATCTACATAAAGGGTGATGCCCGTGATGTAATTGGCTAAAGGACTGGCTAAAAAACACACCGCATTAGACACATCTTCTACCTTGCCGAAACGCTTCATGGGAATCATCTGCTCGGCGGAGGCGAACATGTCTTTAACAGGTTTGGGGTATTGGTCCAAGCCACTGGACTCGATGATACCGGGTGCTACGCAGTTAATGCGAATATTGAAATCACTCCATTCCTGCGCTAAGGTCTTGGTCATATTCTCCACGCCCGCGCGTGCCGCACCCGTATGGATCATACCCGGGAAACCACGGTGCATATCCGCGATGATGTTGACGATCGTACCTTGCTTTTGTGGAATGAAGAACTGCTTCGCCATATCGCGACACATATAGAAAGTGCCGTTCAGATTATTATTGATCACCGCATTCCAGCCTTTGTCGTTCAAATGCTCCGCCAGGGTAGGAAACTGCCCACCAGCATTATTCACCAGAAGGTCAAGTTGCCCGTGTTGCTCCTTAATGAAGTTGGCTAAAGCCGCGATATCCTCACTCTTTCTGATGTCGCAAGGGTGATGACTTATGTTTCCGAATTCCGCCAAGCTTTCTGCTGCGACCTTCAGAGGTTCCGCTTTACGGGAACAGATCACCACTTTTGCCCCTAATTGCAAAAGGTCTTTTGCGATCTGAAAACCAATGCCTGAGCGACCGCCTGTTACTAATGCCACTTTATCTTTGAAGGTATCTTGATGGAACATAATGGAATGCTATATTTTAAACCAGCTCTTCGCAAGGAAGGGGGCTTTATTTCAAAGCGGAAATATAGCAAAGATTTAGACCAAAATAAGAAAGCGGCACCAGACTTACTCGTCTGATACCGCTCATCTAAACTATATCTGTGCTTGAGTTGACTATGGCATTAGCACATTCGCTTTGTTCTTTAGGATGGTCCTGTAGTTGAAACCTCACCACCTTCACCATCATCTGAACCTGTAGTAGATGCTTCACCCTCTTCATCAGGAGGACAGTCGCCACCGCCACAAGGACCACCGCCGTGTTCTTCTTTACAAGCCTCGAAAGCGGCTTCTAATTCTTCTTGACTTTCAATCGGCTGAATCTCAACCACCTCTTCACCTGTTTCTTCATCCGTGCTGCTGTACTCGATCTCGATCGGGAAGTTGATGCTTGGCTTTTCTTCTACATCAGGATTGGCCTCATACCAGTCTCTTACCTGAGAGCGGAGGTCCTGCTTGTCTTCCCCAGTGATCTCCGTACCATCAGGCATGGTCAATGTGATCGGGAAAACGAACTTGAAGCACTTAAAACGGTCTTTTCCTTTGCCCTTGCCCTTACCTTTTCCACCAAAGCCTTTGCGAGCAATCAACTCTCTACCGCTTTCATCAAAGTAAGCGTAGTTGAGTTCTCCGATCAAGGTGCCTTCTCCTCGGCGAACGGCTAACTCATAGCCTAAGCCTTCGGCAAAAAAAGCGGTCTCTAAGAAACTTTCAGAATAATCAGCATTTAAAGTACTGCCGATACCAGTGGGCAGCTCACTCTCGTTGACTTCTGTTTTTGCCGCGTTCTGAATCTCTTCGATTAATCCGGAGTCCCCTCCAAAATCTTCACGCTGGCAGGAAGTCATGACTAATAAACAAAGCATTAAAACGCTTAAGAAATTGAATTTCATGATGTCGTTTGTTTTAAGGTTTTGGTCTATGCGATGTGAATGTTTGGTGGTTCGAATAGACCTGAAAAAAGGTGAATGTAAAATGACTGGAACAAATTGTACGACACGCTCCGGATCGAGCCGTTGAAGCAAAAAGTAGTCAGCTATTCGCTTCAGATATGCATGTAAATTGTCTTTCTTATATGCTGTGTTTTTACGTTATTTTCTTGCTTCTATAAGGCTTATCTGTTTGCTTGCGGAAAGGTTGTCTGGAGCTAAAAAGTTTTTTGAAAAACTTTTTATACCTACTAAAACCACCTTTGATTGTTGCCTTCACTGATACGTATCTACTAAGTATCCCAAAGGTTGTCTAAGACCGAAAAAAAAACTTTGTGTTGCTTTGTGTCCTCCGTTCTTTGTGGTCAGCAAAAAACAGCCCTAAGCATCTAAAACCTCCAATTCAAACCCAAATTCAAATGCGTAGC
>JAHDGT010000055.1 GCA_020631675.1 Bacteroidota bacterium | reverse complement strand
ATCTGAATGTTGAAGCGGTAAGTCGCATAATCAGCATATTGATCGATCGGTATCAGGGTGTTGATACCATCATTCCCTCCAGCTAATCGAATAATTACAAGTACTCGGTCATTAACGCCATCGCATGTCGTCAACATAGCTGGTGTTGCGAAGGTACGTAGCATCGTACCATTCAAAAGAAGTGGAGCCGCACTTAATTTACCGCCTAGTTTTAAGAAATTTCGCCTATTCATGGTCTGTTGATTTTAAAATGAAGTAAAGTGAAAAAATGCCATGAAGGCTACATCATTTGAGATTCTCCTGTAAACAGTAAGTTTTGAAAGAAGCGGTATAACATCAGTCTTACCTCTGTGTCTACACCCGTTGTGATGTAATCATTCCACTCATAAGTCCAATCATAAGCAGGTAGACCGTCTAAGAAAATATCGTTTAGTAAATAGTCAAATCGATTTGTTTCAGGTAATTCGGGTAAAAGGTATTCAGTCACCTCTTGTACCACGGTATTGGCGTCGTAAGGATCAGAGCAAAAAGTTTCAATGAATGCTACGGGGTCAAACTGTACCCCTCCGAAATCACCACTTAATATCACTCTCTTATTTTCTAAGAGCATTTCGCCGAACTTATATCGGGCAATAGCAGTGCTGCCATCGAACCAAAGTCGACTGAAGCCAGGCTCTTGATAATCGGGCGGGTAGCCAGCCACAGATGGTGGGCTGAAAAGTACCATTCCCATATAAGGGAATAAGAAGTTGATCAATCGCTTTCTAATAAAATCATTGTGCAGAGCAGCGTAGTCAGCAACGGGGTCATAGGCAGGCAGCTCCAGCATATTCAGAGTAAGCAATATGTGAGATAAGGGATCTCTCACCTTAGCACCAATGATCTCATCCGTATTGTCACTGTCGTCCTCATCATAAAAATGACTACTCTTGAATAACTGCTTGAAAGCAGCAGAAAGCTCGTAATCATTATCGCGAAGCGTAGTAGCTAAAGGTTCGATAATATCCTCTTCTATCTCCGTACTGATATTGTCGCTAATGAAGAAGCGATATATCTTTCTACATATAAAGCGCGCGGTCTCATCTTGCCCGAAAACCATATCCATGATTTCATCCAACTCACGGTACATGTCGGGTTCGTCCACTGCGCCTAATATCTGAGTGGAATCAAATTTCTCACTGAAGGTTTTATCTGAAGTATCATGCTTATTGTACTTAGGCTTACCCGTCGGGATGTTTAAGTCCGGGTCAATATTAGTATCTCTGGATCCAGTTCTCCAACCACTGAATACTTTAGCGGCTTCAACAATATCGGCCTCTGTGTAATTGGTGTAACTGTCCGGGCCGTCTTGCGGACCTTTCCCTATCGTGAAAAGCTCAAAGAACTCCCTAGCGTAGTTTTCATTCGGATCTTCTTCCGTATTTTCATTTCCATTCAAGTAATACAGCATGAGCGGATCAATGGTCATGCGTTTGGCGAGTTCCTTATAACTGCCTGCTGAATAGTACCCTAGTTTTTGAATGTAATCAAAAGCTCGGTAAGGACTATTTTCCTTGATATTGGCAGTAAAACAAGTATGTAAGAAAAACTGGAACTTGTGATGAGCTGTGGTATCTTTTAATGCATTGTATATCCACCAACTACGCACATATTCAAGCTTATTGTTGATGTCAGAGACGTCGCCACAAGATGGGGGCATCGTTCCGCAATTAATATATTGATTACCAGAAACAGGATCAACAGGCTCGGGATATATAGGTGCCGTAGTATTGTCAATAAGTAGATCAACTGCTGCATCGGGCGTAAGATCAGCAAATGTATCGATCCGTGCTTTTGAGATGTTAAAAGTGGTACGACGAAGTAAATGTGCGGCTAAACGCCGCCCAAGGACATCCGTCTTGGGTGATAGTGATGCCATAATGATAGGTTGAGTGAATTGAGCAACTGCGATAGAATCAAATGGAATAGAGTATGATCTAAGCTTGACTAAAGTTAATTGAAATAAGACATAGTCAAGCGATTTTTCCATCTTATTGTACGTTGCAACAAATAAATAGTTATTTCTAATGCAAAAACTACGCGACAACAACTAAAAACACTTATTTGGATAGCATTATGTCGCATTTTTCTTCTGTTAATAAAATGGGCACATACCCGCAATAAAAGCCTGCGCTAGCAGGTATCAAAAAAATCGGCACACAGCAAGAAGTCTCTTTACTCGAGTCTCACGTCTCGGGTCTAATAAAGCGCAAGCTTTAACTGCGGGTACCGGGCTATCCGTTCAAATTCAGCCCCTGCCTGCTGCTGTTTGGCAGGGCTAAAAATGGCTACCTCTGGGCCGCCTTTTTAGCCCGCCAAACAGGGCGCATTCAGTGGCTTCATTACCACTCCTATCCCTTGTGCGCGAAAAAGGTTGCTCCATGAAAAAAGCGATAATAAACGGGAATTATCCAGCTCATTATCGCTTTTTAAGGCAAACTGTATCTGTTTGCTGCTTAGTTATGGGTAAATTACCGCTCTAATAAAGTTTAATCGAATCGTACCTGTTCCACTCCGATCGTACTCGCCCCGTCTTTGTAAATGTTGAAGTCGACCACAGTAATGTTTCCATCCATATTTCCATCACCCGCTTCGTAAACATTAATGTTCGACATGTTTTCACTAAATGCATTGTGGTCACTTACGGTAACAACTCCCTCATTATTATAGTCGCCACCGATCATGGCGTAAATGGCAGGGTTGATTTGTTTTAACTGAGAAGAACCGCCCATCACAACACCAGGGTCCGCGAAATTCACAGGCTGTCCTAAATTCGGTAAAGGAACAGTAGAGTCAGTGATCAGATCAATGTGATTTCTCGCTCTAAGTACAACATAATAACTACCGATTGATACATCATTGAACTGTAGGGTAGTACCTTCTGTATTCACCACTTGCCCGTCGTCCAATAACAAAGCCGCTTGTCTGCTCATGACATTATAGCTGTTTGATGGGTCACGTAATTCCACCATCACCCAGTCCACAATATCTTGTTTGAATAAGGCATTCTCCGCGAAAGACTCCGTTCCTGCATAGTACCACGGAGCGGTATTGAAGGGTTGCTCATAAGGCACTAAGCCTTCATCCATGAGTTTGGTATGCATAATGCTCACCCCTCCTAAATAAGCTCCCTCTAAAATACCGAATATAGATACACTGATCGGTGCGCTTAAGCCGGTAAAGGTGTCTATTCTGCAACCTTCATCACAAACCATGCTCGGCTCTACGATCGCGATCTTATTACTGGTAAAATCACCGAACATGGCCGCGTTCATCGCATTATCACTCGCGCCTAACCAATCTTGCAAAAGCGTAGCGAATATTTGTCGATAGTCATGCTGAAGTTCTTCCGCATTCAATGCACCTTGAGCATCTTGATTATTAATATTGGGGTTGATTCCAAGTACGCCGGCCGCAGCGGCCGCACCAAAAACAAAACTAGGTGCGAAATTACCGTGATCCGTTCCTGTACTACCGTTTGATATAACTTTTCTTCCAAATTCAGAGAAAGTACATCCTAATACTCTATCGGCTAATCCCAAAGCACTTAAATCATTTTGGAAAGCCAAAATGGCCTCGCTCAAGGTGTTCAATAAGTTGGTGTGAGGGCCAATGGTGTGGTCTGCTACATCAACCTGCTGACTGTGTGTGTCAAAACCACCGATCTCGCACAAGTATACTTTGGTTTTTGAACCCCCACTTATTAAGCGAGCAACTGTTTTCAACTGATTCGCTAAGCTTGTGACCGGATAAGTCACGCTATTGGCACCTGCTTCAAAAACAGTGGATATACGCTCTGCATATACCTCTAAACTGTTCTGCATGCCATAAACATATTCTAATTGCGACCCGAAATCAGACAATGGGTATTCTGATGGAGGAAGAGAACCTATAGAAGATACTTGATTGTAAAATCCAGCTGCATCCTGCCCGCCAAGATTTACAGAAATGCTATTCGGATTGACGGAAAAGAAACCAGCAGAAGATGAAGTACCCCCTAACTCAATGCCCAAAGGGTCTGGCATATCCAGATTTGGATTTCCAGCTACAGATGGGTAAGAATAATCCAAATACCTTCCCATCCATCCTGTATTCAAACCTCCACCTCCAAGTGTTCCGTCAATACCATTTAGTATGAGGTCTGTACTTTTAAAGTGTGAACGGTTGTGATTCGGGTATCCAACAGCCTGAATAACACTCAACATCCCATTATCATACAAATCCTTGAAGCCGGTCATGGTTGGATGTAAGCCGACCTGCTGCTCACTGGATAGACTACTGTCTAGTGTGATGTAAGCATTGCTACCACTATCCGGAATTTGTATGTTAGAACGATAGGCAGCTAAATCGTCATACATATTGATAGGAATGATCGTGTTAAAACCATCATTTCCCCCAGACATCCTGATAATGACCAATATCCGATCACTGATACCATCGCATGTGGTCAACATGAGTGGAGTAGCAAAACTGCGAATGCTCGTTCCATTGAGTAATAAAGGAGCTAAGCTTAGTTTACCGCTTAAGCCTAAAAATTGTCGCCTATTCATAATGCTTAGGTTTCTATGCTGTTGAAGGAGGTTGTGCTTTAGAAATAGTAGTAATAGAGTAGGGGAGGAGAAAGGGAAAAGAAATTGAGATACTTTACATTAACTGATACTCACCAGTATAGAATAGGGTTTTAAAGAAGCGAGACAACATGAGTTGAACCTCAGTGTCATTGCCACTTATTTGAAAAAGCCCCCATTCGTAAGTCCAGTCATAAGCCGGTAACCCATCTAAGAAAACCGTATTGAGCAAGTAGTCTAATCGGTCAGCACTAGGCATTTCTGATAAGAAGTAGTTGCAGATTTCATTGACAATAGTCTCCGCATTATAGGTATCACTGATGACCTCTTCTATAAAGGGAACAGGGTCGAATTTGACACCTCCGAAATTTCCTGATAGAATTACTCTGGTATCCGTCAATAGCATCTCGCCAAAATTGTAGCGAGCGATAACCGTGCTTCCGTCAAACCATAACTTGCTGTATCCTGGCTCTTGATAGTCCGCTGGATAGCCTGCTACCGAAGGTGGTCTGAAAGGACTCATTCCCATGTACGGGAACAGGAAAAGAATGATTCTATTTCTAAGGAAGTAGGTGTATAGTGGTAGGTACTCCGTAATCGGGTCGAACTCAGGCTGATGGGTTAAACTCAATGTTTGCAGAATTAATGTTACTGGATCTTTGAGTTTACTACCAACGGTTTCATCATTACTCATGCTATCGTCCTCATCAAAGAAATGCTGACTTTTAAATAGCTGTTTTAAAGTGATGCCTAAGTTGTAATCATTATCCTTTAGGGTGCTTGCTAGTGGCTCGATGATATCAGTTTCGATTTCCTCATTGATGTGGTCATTGACGAAATAACGATACATCTTTCGGCATATATGCCTTGCTGTTTCGTCTTGATTGAAAACGAGATCGATCAAGTCTTGCATTTCCCGGTGCATATCATTTGCATCCGATGCACCGAATATCATTGTGCTACCGAATTTCGAACTGAATAACTTGGTCGTAGAATCGTGAAAGCTGTAAACCGGATACCCCACTGGCACATTGAGGTCAAAATCTATAGTGGTTGTTCTATTACCTGCTCTCCAACCACTAAACACTTTTGAGGCTGCTGTTATGTCTCCTTCGGTATAGTTGGTATAACTGTCCGGACCGTCTTGAGGTCCTTTACCGATGGTGAACAATTCGAAGAATTCTCTGGCGTAGTTTTCATTCGGACTCGTAACGGTATTCTCATGCCCGTTGAGATACAATAACATGAGCGAGTCAATGGTCATTGTTTTTGCCAGTTCTTTGTAACTCCCACTGGTATACAAGCCCAGTTTTTGTAGATAATCGAAACCTCTATAGAAGTTGTTCGCCTGTATGTCTGCTGTGAAACAAGTATGTAAAAAGAACTGAATCTTATGATGTGCGCTTGTATCTGTTAACGCATTATACAACCACCAAGCCTGAAGTAATTGAGGAGCGGCACTTGGATAAACACCAGGTGTGCAAGAGGGAGGCATACTGCCACAATTAATGAAATATTCCCCCGTTTCAGGGTCTATCGGCTCTGGATAGACCATATCCGCAGGTGTGTCAATCAGATAGTCGACAGCTTCATCAGCGGTCATGGTGGCAAAGCTATCAATACGTGCTTTGTTAATATTGTAGGACGTACGGCGCAAAAGATGGGCCGCCAATCTGGTGCCTAAAACACCCGTTCTCAGGTTTAATGAGGCCATTAGCAGGTATAATGTTGAATCAATCGAATCGTTTCTGTCGAGCGAACGAGTTACGTAGGAGGGGTCACGAAATTTGGAGGGTTTCTATTAACTCAATTGAATAATTGTACCTGAAATTGGGGAAGGGGCACATATTTACTAGTTCCCAAGGGAATGCAAATACCCAGGAATTATATCCAACCGCTCATCATCATTTTACGAGAGAAGTGCAATAATGATTCCTATTTCATCAGATTTATTTTAACTTGACTAAATCGTTTTAAAATTCAGCACCACATTTCCACCTTATTTTTCTTTCATGAAAGCATCTGACTTTATAGAATCTGAAAGTGAGTTGTCACTGATATCAAGTCGTATTATAGGTCGTTTGAAATACGGATTACACCTGTCAAATAGATTAGGTAATGGTATGGAATTCAGTCAGTTTCGAGCATATCAAGCAGGTGATGACCCTAGGAGACTGGACTGGAAGCTTTTAGCCAGAACCGCTAAGCTCTTTGTTAGAGAAGCGGAAATAGAACAGCATATTAGATGCAATGTGATATTAGATGCCAGTGCATCTATGAACTACGTAGAAAATGGAAAAAGCAAATGGACTTACGCAATATTACTGTCTAGTGTGCTGCTAGGCTTAGCTCATAGACAGGGTGATGAACTCAGACTTAAATTGGTACATCCCAAAGCTGAAGAGTACCTTTTATCTACTAACAATGGACTTCACATTTCACATGTTAATCATATTCTAACACATGTGAAACCTGCTGGAAAGTGGATAGACTCTTCCTTGACATCGAATTCTTTTGGACATCAGCGGTCAATGGTGCTTTTAATTAGCGACCTTTATGAAACTGCTCAGTTCGAAGAGATCAAGTTAATTGCTAAAAAAATGGCCGCGCGGAAACATGAACTGATCGTGTTCCATCTACTAGGGAATCGAGAATTCGATCTAGATTTCGATGATTTGGTTGAATTAGAGGATTTAGAAAGTGCTAAGAAAATCGTTGTCCGCACCAAAGAAACAAATAAAGCCTATGCCGAAAGCATGAAAGCATATTGGGAGGCTATGTATACATCATTTCGAAAACTAGGTATTGTGGTAAAACCGATGAATTTTACCGAAGATTTGACAATTCAGCTAGCTGAGTTCTTAAAGCAAAGAGCTGCGAAGATATGATAGGCTTTGAGTCCATATCATATCTATCATTGCTTTGCGCTTTGGTACTTCCTCTGGTCATTCATTTGTGGAATAAGCGCAAACCAAAGCCTATTTTATTTCCCAGTATAAGATTTATAGACCCAGAGAAGCAAAAACAATGGCGTAGACTTAGATTTTCAGAGCCACTATTGTTTTTTTTGCGTGTGTTGACCATATGTTTCCTTGTTTTTTTGTTGTTAAACCCCTTTTATTCCTATTTCCAAGATAGGACAGAGAGAAGGGTACACAAGCTCTTTATCTCATCGGACTTATTGCCTATAGATCAATACCCACCTATTACCCAATTCATTGATGGGTTGCCTCAAAGAGATTCTTTGCAATTGTTTTGCCTGACAAACAATGGCATCCTTCAAGCCGATACGAATAAGCTGTTTTACAAAGCTGCAGAACCTTTAAATTATGCAGGGCGAAAATTGCAGCATATTGCAGCAAAGCATAATGACAAGAATCAAGAATTACATTGTTTCCTTTCAGATCGTTTAGCACAATTTAATGGGGCACAACTTGATTTTCCCAAATATCTGAATGTTCACTTATTGCCTCAGCTAATGCAAAATGAAGAAAAGATAGAGCAAAATAAGTCTTTGAACATTGGACTATTTCATGCTTCCGGACTGGAAATGGATGCTCGATATGTTATAGCAGCATTAAAAGCTTTGAAGTATAGTGGTCGCCCCTTATCATGGGAAAAGAAATTGATCGGGAACGCATCGGATAATTTTGAGGCGTTTGACTTTGTATTCTATCTCAGTGACGCATCAACGGAAGTACCTTATGATCGTCTCCAAAATGTGAATCACTTAATGTATGATCCGAAGTTATTTACTGCAAGATTTGAACGGGAGAGTAATATCATGGTGGCTGACAAAGCACTCAGTATGCCAATACCCACCTTTCATTCATCAGCTGACAATATTGATCCTATAGAAAATGATCAGGAAGTGGTGTGGTGTACCGCCCATGAACAAGCATTATTAAGCCGAATAAAAAATAGTAGCGGCTATGCCTATGAAATGCATACCAGATTCAACGAGCAAAGCAATGATTGGGTGTTACAAGGGGAATTTCCACTATGGATTGAAGAGATTTATAATCAACAGTTTGCAAACCCACTAAAAGGAGAAGACCGAAGAAGAATAAGACAAGACAAACGGAGAGATAGTAGTAAAGATCAAGCGGAAGAAGAAAAGTCTTTTACCGTCGGTCAAGAGAAAAATAACATATACGCATATCCGTATTTGTGGTATTTAATTGTACTTTTATTTCTAATAGAGCGCATTTGGGTTGTAAGAAAAACTGTTTAGATCACGCATTTATATAATGATTCCTTAAAAATACCTTAACAGCTAACGAAATTACTAATCTTAATTTTGAGCTGTAAAAAACTAGCACTTGGTAATTCAAAGAAATCTTACCTCAATGCTTTTCAAGCCAACACCACCATCTAAAGCCAGTCCCAAGGTAACTCCCGAGGGTAAAGAGCTATTGGAGGTATTCGCAAACCACTGTGAATGCGAAGAGTATTATATGTGGCAGGAGGAAGATATGCTTTGTATTTCCTTCGTACATCCCAAAAGCATGTATGATAAGTCTCGTTCTGACATGGCGAAAGATGCGAAGAAGCTAGCGCGTCAAATACGTTCCTTCTGCGAAGAATCCGTGACAATGATCCGAATCACTTTCATAGTAGAAGATATCACTTTTAGTATAGCCCGAAACCGTCACTTGGGCAGGGCCGATTGGCGCGAAATGTTCGCCTTTCAAATCAAAGATTTAGTGGCTGCGTAATTGTGGTAACTCGATAAGGTTTTCCCCAATTTATTCACTACTCCTACCACCAAGGCATTGCCCATCAAGTAAGCACGTTTAGTATCTGATTGCCCTATAGTATGATCATCGGGGAAAGTATTCAATCGTTCTAGCTCAATAGGGGTTAATCGGCGGTATTTACTTCTCACCTTCACCACATGTTTAAAGCGAGATGGAGATTTCCCACCCTCGCCAGTAATGATAGTTCTGCTGGCTTGGTCTAGAGCGTCCGGAAAAACCATTGCCCCTTCATTATAGGTGTAAATATGCCCTGTACGTTTGTTCTCCCTTTGTTCTCTTTTCGCTCCTTTTTGATACTGCCAAGCTGCTAACTGATCTTTAGTAATGTAAAATTCTTCAGGTACTCTGGATTCTTTTAGCAGAATATCTTTGAGGGTGGTGTATTTCCCAGAGTAAACCGCAGCAGTTTGCATGCTCATGAATTGACGATCGATCATGATTCCCGCATTCAAAAATGGAGATACTTTCGGATCCTCAGTATTGAAATTATCACTCAACTTCTTCAAGAAACCCTTCATGTCTCCTTTGGATATCTTGGTGCCCGGTTTCTGCTCCACTGGGAAAGAATCTGCTAATACGCCATCATACATCACCCAGTCTTCCCAGTCTTTGATCATCTTATATAGGGGAGACCGTTGGTGATAGCCAATGATGAAAACACGCCGCCGCCGCTGCGGAAATCCATAGTCTGCTGCATTGATGACCCGCCATTCGACTGCGTAACCCAAATCTGATAAAGAGGCCAGCATGATCGCGAAGTCACGTCCTCTTTGATGTACGGGCGACTTTAAAAGTCGATCCACATTTTCTAATATCAAATACTGTGGACGGTTTTCCTCTTTCTCTTGTAAAACTCTATGGATCTGCCACCAAAGCACACCTTTTTTCCCCACGATGCCTTTGGATCGAGTTAAGGCCTTGGCTACAGAGTAATCCTGACAAGGAAATCCGCCAACCAATACATCATGGTCGGGTATGTTTTCGGTTTTTACTTTGGCTATATCAGTATTCGTATGCCCATCCTCCCCGAAAACATTCACGTACACCTGTGAAGCATGCTGCCGTTTGGTCTTCGGCTCGAACTGATTGCTCCAGATGATTTTATAGTTCGTGTTTTCTGCTCCAGGTACACCTTCCAGTCCTAATCTGAACCCGCCAACACCCGCAAAAAGCTCCGCTACAGTTAAAGGTTTATTCATATCTCGCTAATTATCAGCAAAAATACATTTTTACAAGACTTTAAACTACATTGTGGTCTATGAAAAAGATACTCGTTGCCAACAGAGGTGAGATCGCGCTACGCATAATGCGCTCAATTAAAGAAATGGGCATTTCCACGGTCGCTATCTTTTCAGAGGCCGATAGGAACTCTCCGCATGTACGTTATGCTGATGAGGCTATCTGTGTTGGACCAGCTCCCTCCGCGGAATCTTACCTCCGTGCTGATCACATCGTTGAACAAGCTAAAGCTCTTGCTGTTGACGGCATTCATCCGGGTTTCGGTTTTTTGGCTGAGAATGCGGACTTTGCTGAAATGGTCACAGCAGCAGGTATCACCTTTATAGGACCCAAACCTCATGCGATTAGAGTAATGGGGAGTAAGCTAGCGGCCAAAGAAGCTGTTAAAGCCTATAAGATACCCATGGTTCCAGGTACTGATCACGCCATTTCTGATCCAGATGAAGCATTAAAAATTGCCAAAAGTATTGATTTTCCGATTTTGATCAAAGCCTCTGCGGGTGGTGGTGGTAAAGGGATGCGTGTGGTAGAAAAAGCCTCCGATTTGGAAAGTCAAATGAACCGAGCGATTAGCGAAGCGGAGTCGGCCTTTGGTGATGGCTCTGTTTTCATTGAAAAGTATATTACAGGTCCGAGACATATTGAAATACAGATCCTAGCTGACCAACACGGCAATGTACTGCACCTTTTTGAGCGAGAATGTAGTGTTCAAAGGCGTCATCAGAAAGTAATAGAAGAAGCACCCTCCGCGGTCTTAACGCCTGAGTTGCGCAAGGCCATGGGGGCATGTGCGGTAGATGTAGCCAGAGCTTGTGACTATATTGGTGCGGGTACGGTTGAATTTTTGTTAGATGAGCATAAGAACTTCTATTTTTTAGAAATGAATACTCGTTTGCAAGTAGAACATCCTGTATCTGAGATGATCACAGGGATTGACTTGGTTAAAGAGCAAGTGAAAGTTGCTAGGGGAGAAAAGCTTGGTTTCGCTCAAGAAGAGCTGAAAATCAACGGACATGCTATTGAATTAAGGGTATATGCGGAGGATCCTGATAATGGGTTTTTACCAGATATCGGTACTTTGAGTGTTTATGAAAGACCCCAAGGTCCTGGTGTACGGGTAGATGATGGTTTTGAAGAAGGAATGGATATTCCTATTTATTATGATCCCATGATCGCGAAATTGGTGGTGCATGCTGAGGATCGCATTGCTGCGATAGCTAAAATGCGTAGAGCGATCTCAGAATACCGAATAACGGGGGTGGCCAATACTTTGCAATTTGGCGATTTTGTTATGCAGCATCCTGCATTCATTAGCGGCGACTTTGATACGCATTTCGTGAAAAAGCACTTTAATACAAGAAAATCCGAAGCAATAATAGAACATGATCCTGCTATTGAGATCGCAGCATATATTGCTGCTAAAGCGATATCGAGTAATCCCTTAAATAGTGCTGCTACACAGGGTATGCAAATGGAGACGAGTGAATCTAAATCAAAAAGTGCTTGGAAAAATAGACGTCGTTGATAGAATCTACAAATACCATGACTTTCAATAAATATTTATTCATTTTACTGGTATCGGCATTGTTGTCACTTGCAGCGGCTTGTAATACAGGTGCGGGTTCTTCAACACAGAACGGACATAGTGGAGAGCATGCCTATACGAATGCTTTGGTCAATGAAAGCAGTCCGTATCTACTGCAACATGCCCATAATCCAGTGAATTGGTATCCTTGGGGAGATGAAGCACTTCAAAAAGCACAGAAAGAAGATAAGTTATTGATCATCAGTGTAGGCTATGCGGCCTGTCATTGGTGCCATGTGATGGAACATGAGAGTTTTGAGGATACTACTGTTGCTGAATTGATGAACGAAAAATTCGTGAACATCAAAGTGGATCGGGAAGAACGACCTGATGTGGATCAGATCTATATGGATGCGGTTTACTTGATCAATCAAAGAGGTGGTTGGCCACTGAATGCGATCGCTCTTCCTGATGGTCGACCAATATTCGCAGGCACCTACTACCCGAAATCCGATTGGTTGGAACTGACCAAGTACTTTTCTAACGAGTATGAGAACAATAAGGAAGAACTCATCGCACAGGCGGAAAAAATAACAGAAGGGGTACGCCAATTGGAAATGGTACCCTTGAAAAATGAAGATGCCACTTTTGAAATGGCTGAAGTGGAATCCCTATTCGAGAAATGGAAGCCAAGAATCGACTTCTCTAAAGGAGGTAAGAAAGGTGCTCCTAAATTCCCTATGCCGAATAACTATCAGTATTTACTTCGTCATTATCATTTAACAGCTGATGAAGATGCCCTCAAAGCCGTGACGGTAACGCTTAATGAGATGGCTTATGGAGGTATTTATGACCACTTAGGGGGTGGCTTTGCTCGCTATAGTGTAGATGCGGATTGGTTAGTGCCACACTTTGAAAAAATGCTGTATGATAATGGGCAGCTGGTCAGTTTGTACAGTGAGGCTTATCAACTTACAAAAGACCCTCTCTATAAGCAGGTAGTAGAAGAAACGATCACTTTTGTGAATAGGGAGTTGCGATCGGACGAAGGTGGCTACTACTCTTCTTTAGATGCGGATAGTGAAGGAGAAGAGGGCAAGTTTTATGTATTCACTAAAGAGGAGGTGAATCAGACTTTAGGCGAAGATGCCGACCTTTTTTCCAAGTACTATAGGATCACGGAGAATGGCAATTGGGAAGAGCATAAAAACATTTTACATGTGCGTACACCTAAGGCGCGCTTCGCGGAGAAGAAAGAGCTTACGGAAAGTGAATTGGATGCTCTTTTAGCCAGAGGTAAAGAAAAGCTATTCAAAGAAAGATCCAAGCGGGTACGTCCAGGTTTGGATGATAAAGTGCTAACCGCTTGGAACGCGCTCATGTTGAAGGGCTTAGTGGATGCTTATCGAGTTTTTGATAAAGAGGATTACTTGAATTACGCGCTAAAGAATGCGGACTTTATCAAAAAAAATATGATGAAAAGCGATGGACGTTTAGACCGTAATTACAAGGACGGGAAATCAAGCATCAATGCTTTTTTAGATGATTACAGCTTATTGATAGAAGCCTTTGTTGCATTGTATCAAGCTACTTTTGATGAGCAATGGTTGGACGAGGCGAACAAGCTGGCAGAATATGCCATTGCGCATTTCTTGGATGCGGAATCGGGCATGTTCATGTATACCAGTGATCTGGACCCTGCGCTGATCGCCCGCAAAATGGAAGTGGCGGATAATGTGATACCGGGTTCCAATAGTAGTATGGCGAAAGCGTTGAAACTATTGGGTACCTACCAGTATGATAAAAAGAAAATGGAGTTGTCCGCACAGATGTTGAAAAATGTGAAAGACGATATTTTATTACAGCCTAACTTTTATTCCAATTGGGCGCATTTGATCTTGCAAACGGTCAAAGAACCCTATGAAGTGGCCATTGTTGGTCCGGATGCGAAAAAACTTCGCAAGGAGTTGGATCAGCACTTTCTGCCTAACAACTTAGTATTAGGTGGAGAAACAGAGGGCTCTTTAGAGCTTTTGAAAGGCAAGTTGGTAGAAGGGGATACCCGTATCTATGTTTGTCAGCAAAAGGTATGTAAATTCCCGGTGAATACAGTAGAAAAAGCACTGCCATTAATGAAGTAGAATTAGCCCGGGGAATCTCTGCGAGGGATAGGAGAGGAAATGAGGCAGTTAAGGAGCGCCCTGAGCGGCGGGCTAAAAAGGCGGCCCAGAGGTAGCCATTTTTAGCCCTGCCAGCGAAGCAGCGAACAACTGCCGAATTGGAACGGATAGCCCGACCCGGAGCTTGCGGAGGGGCGCAGCCTAATCTAACAAACATGAAAAAGCTCAAATCATTCGGACAGCATTTTTTGAATCGTGATGATATCGCAATGGATATCGTAAATGCGCTACAATTCGATGGGCGTCCTCAAAAAGTGGTCAAAGAAGACCCTATGCAAGTTTTCAGGGTTTTAGAAATTGGCCCCGGGGGAGGTGTTTTAACTCGTTTTTTATTGGAGCGGAAAGATTTGGATCTGTATTGTGTGGAGGCGGATAAACGCTTGCCGAATGAGTTACGTTCGAAGTTTCCTGCTTTAAAAGACCGAATTATTGAAGCGGATGTATTAAAAGTGGATTTGAGTGAAGAGATGGGAGGCGAGTTCTCTATTATTGGAAACTTCCCTTACAATATTAGTAGTCAGATCATCTTTCAGCTGTTGGATCATAAGGATAAAGCCGATCAGTTGGTGGGCATGTTCCAGAAGGAAGTGGCGGAACGACTAGCGGCATCTCCTGGTTCTAAAGCTTATGGTGTGATCAGTGTTTTACTGCAAGCTTATTATACGGTTGATTATTTATTTACGGTGGAAGCGGATTGTTTTGATCCTCCACCTAAAGTTCGTTCTGGTGTGATCAGAGTGCTTAGGAATAAGCAGTACGACGAGCTAATTGATCATAAGCGTTTTAAATGGATGGTGAAATTGGCTTTTAGTCAACGGCGAAAAAAGCTGAGAAATGCGCTTGCTAGTGTGCAATGGAATGAACCAAAATCGGAACGTCTGGAAACTTTATTACAAAAGAGAGCTGAGCAATTGCATATTGAAGATTTCATCTTTTTGTGTGGACAGTTGTAAT
>JAHDGT010000054.1:9144-15274 GCA_020631675.1 Bacteroidota bacterium | reverse complement strand
AGTACTTTCAATACAACCATTATCCGTTTCCATGGTCAGGGTTAGGTTATAGTTACCTGATGAGAAGGCACTGAAGGTCGGCTCGGCCACATCAGTGGCTGATAATGGTGCGGTATCTCCTGTCCACTCATAAGATATGGGTACAGCAGTACCAGTAATAAAATCAGAGTAGCTGATCGTGACCTCATCTCCCGGGCAGACTTCTGTTTCAGAAGGTGTGGCATATACCTCACAACAAGGCACAAAATCAACCTCAACCGAAGTAGAGATGTCAGAACAACCATCAAGAATACCATTACCATTTAAGTCAGAGAAAAACACAACAGTATAGGTACTACCTATTACCCCATTGCTGATCACACCTGTAACAGGGTCGATCGTAGCGATACCATCATCAGCTGTGGTAGAACTATTACCGAAGGAATATTCACCCAAACCATCAAAACCATTCACTGTTGGAACAGGACCATCTGTTTCGCCACAGAATTGATACCCTGGTAGATCAATCTCAACATCTTCTACTGGGTCAAAGCTAATGCTGGAAGCACCTGGACTCAATTCGAATACCACAATGGCTTGCTTACATTCTCCTGATACTAAATCACCGAGATCATATGCGATACCTAAAGCACTGTCAGCATTATAATCGACTCCTTCGCTGGTCAAAGCGGTTGACCAACCGCTGGCAGTAGGGACGCCACCAGTCGTCCAGCCGGAAGGCGCACCTGTAAGCGTGGACGCAGCAGGCACACTGAAAGAGTTCAGCATACCTACAAAGGCATTATCGTCTCTTTGACCGTCCTCATCATTATCCACACAACCCGCATAAAGAGACAAGAAGCAGCCACCACTTCCAGAAGTACCTAAGGCCCATATTTCGGCCCCGCTTCCCCCTGTTCCGCTAAAATCACCATCACCTCCTTGGTCGGTTATGGTATTCACAGTAGAATATTCTCCCCAAATGGCCGCATCATTATCTGGGTCAAAGCCCAGTGCGTAAGCAACACCATTAATGGTACTAGCTGTTGTATTACAGATTTCAACTGTATTGGTAAAAAAGAGGTCTCCAGCACCAATTTCATAGGTCTGGGTAACACTTAGCCCGTTATCGGATGTACCCGACCAGATCAATTCCGCTACCCCTCCATTGGCAGAGGGTTGCAAGACAGAAGTGATGCTACCAGAAATAGAGCAAGCACCATCACGTTCATTATTCAGATAGTCAATCCCGCCTCCTGAAAGCGCCCAACCGGCAAATGGAGCACCTGGTAAAAAGTAGTCTCCGCATTGAGTGGTCCATCCATCTTGATTGGGATTAGCCACAAAACCGAGTCCTGTATAAGAATTAGGGTGATAAGCACCAAAATCGCCACCGCTCGCAGGCGGGCCTGCACCGTAAGGAGAGCTTCCCAGAACACCACATTCTCCATCAATACCTACTTCGACATATTGGCCTTGGATAAAGCCATCATTCTCTGAGTTTAATTGAGCGAATGAGTTTTGAGAAAATAAAAAGCCAGCAAAGGCAAGCAGCAAATATGCTACGATATATTGTTGAATAGATCTCATAACTGATAATATTAGGAGTGAGGAATTATTTTTTGTCTTCTTCAGCTTTTATCAAAGCCTTTAAGCGTGTTTTTTCGTATTCGTAGTTCTGAGGGTTAATGCGCCCCCTTTCCAGTTCTTTTTCCAAATGTTGTAATCTTTGTTGAGGCGTTAATCTCGAGTAAGGCACAGGTAAATCAGCTGGAGAAATTGTTGGGTGTGGGTGCTGCCCAGCTTTCATTTGAAGCTTGGTATTCGCTTCACTTTTGTCATTGTTTTGTTGAGCATACAACACAATGCTTATTAAGAAAACAAACGATACTTGAACAAATAACTTAGCTAACTTCATAAGTCGGTTAATTTAGGAGTGATAAGTATGGACGATTCAGTTAAGTGCAAACAAATTGATTGAATACACAATACAATAAATTATTTTTTATCAACTATAACTGAATTTTCAAATCTAAGATATTGATTACAGATCAATAAAAATAACTATACAAATTTATCTATTTATCATTGATTTAATTTCAATTTGCATTCCAATACGGGATCATTAAGCGTTTACAACTGCCTAACAGTTAGATACAAACTGTTAAAAACTGAAGATGAAACAAAAGACATCAACAAATCATAGAATTCCTAATTCAACTATGTTACGAATGGTCATAAAATTGTTATGAATGATCAAATTAATGTGGTGAATCGCGCAGTTTAATCCCTGTTCTCGCGCAAGGGATTGGAGTGGTAATGAAGGCATTGAATGCGCCCTGTTTGGCGGCGTAAAAAGGCGGCCCAGAGGTAGCCATTTTTACGCCTGCCAAACAGCAGCAGGCAAGGACTGAATTTTAACGGAAAGCCCGGTACCCGCAGTGAAAACTGGCATTTTCTTAGACCCGAGACTTGAGACTCGAGACATGAGATTTTCTGCTCGACGCCGATTTTTCATAGGCTCATCAAGCCAGTTTTCATTGCGGGTATGCGCCCATAAAAAAAGCCCCTGTGAACATAGCATTCACAAGGGCTTATAGAAATAGTCTAAAGTAAAGCTGTACTTAGATTACTTCTATTTACTCAAAACTCCTAATAGCTTAATGGGTAATGATCAATCGCTCTGTTTTGGTGGTTTGATCATCGGTATTGAGTTTCAATAGGTATGCTCCAGCAGGAAGTGCATCTGTTCTGATTTCGACCGTAGCGGTTGTACCAGCGCTTAACTCACCATTGTGGAGGGTAGAGATGAAGCGTCCTGCCATATCATACAAGGACAAATTCATTCTCGCATCATCAGCGGTTGAGATATTCACGATCGCAATATGGTTCGCAGGATTCGGTGTTACCATCATTGCGGTTTCATCCATTTTAGAGCGAGTACCCGGGATCACATTGTTGACCCAGTACCAGCCATTGGTAGTTTGACCCGCACAGTCTGTTACTGTCAGCGAGTACCAACCGGATGGACAATTTGATATATCCGCTGTACCATTACCTGTACCATCCCAAGTACTTGGTCCGGTCCAGTCGTAAGTATAATCACCACAATCTGAATCTCCGCCAGTTACTACTACACTGACTGTACCTTCATGCGCTGGTGTGAAAGGATTGTTACCTTCTACATCATAGCTCATGATGTCTAACAAGATGTTTTCGGAGCCATCACCATTGAGGTCATTATTACTGAATACCAGCAAACCGCTCGCACAGCCATTTTGATCAGTTACTGTAACTGACCAATCCGCATCATCCGCATAGATGATTCTGATCTGCCCTTCTCCGGTAATGGAGTGGCGTACGTAACCTGTTTCTTCCCAATCATAATCATAAGGACCGCTACCCCCACAGATCGTGATCTCGTGGGTATTGTAGTAGAATGGACTGAAACCTCCAGTAGAACCTTCTGTCGTGTTAGGGCCTAAGCCGATATAGGTCACAGGTGATGGAACGGATTGCTCATCAGCGACTGACAGATCGAAACAAATTTCGTCATCAGTACCAACGAGTGCGATGTCACTGGTAAATGTGTTACCCGCATTTTGTAGGTCAGGAACCATAGTAGCCCCATTCATTGCTTGTGGCAATGGGCTTGGTTGCTTAAAGTCGAAATCGTTGTAAGAATAGAATCTCAGGTTCATACCCGGATTGCCTTCCTCACAAGGTCCATCAGATGGCATGAGGTCATAAGGCGGTAAAGTCCAGTGTGAATAGGCGAACTCGAAAGACATGGCTGTATTGATACCTATTGGCACGCTAGGTGTGGGACTTTGATTAGTAGGTGAGGCAGCTGGCACGCTACTGAAAGTTGTCGGCCAAGTCGCATCATCAGACAGATCGATCACTTCCAGAATCATACCCGCATCATCTGTGATGATAAGGTAGGTAGAATAAAGATCGAAATCCTCGTATCCGGTTACCGTAACCGTCATTGGCTCACCTTCAGAAACTAAAGCACCATCTGTATCATATACATCCGGGCAAATAGGGCTTGCGGTCGGGAAACCAGCTTCAGCGATACAGCACTTATAGTCTTGAGAACCCGCATCGTAAGTGATACAAGCACTACCCATGTCCGCTGGTGCGGCAGGATTTGTGACGATGAAGCTTACTTCACCAATAGAAGCTGCTGGTGCGAAGATGGCGTCCGTATCGAAGATGTAGCTCGTACCCGTATTTTCAACCGTAGGTGCTCCATCTAAACTGACACTGACCATTGTACCGAAGGCTTCATCCTCATAAGTGGCCTCCACTTCAAAATCCATACAGCTTGGAATCACTTCCACTCTACATTCAACAGGTAGATCCGGTAAGTTAATTGAAGCTGAAACTTCAGGGAAGACAACTGCCTCAATAGCACCTACTTCGATCCACTCATCATCATATGGTCCTGGAGTGGCTACCGGGTCAAAGCTGGATAGATCTCCATCTTTATCACACTGCAAGAAGGCATACATACGATAACCAGCTTGCGCACAAGGATCGGCGACAGTTAGACTGGCATCGGTATACTGAGGATCCACCATTGGATCAGGATCAGGATCGCCATAAGAAACCGGGAACCATACGACTCCATCACCTCCTTGATCCTGTCCACTACCTGGGTCTGTCGTATTCAACTGACCATTCATATCCATGATTCCACCAGAGAAAGCGAAAGCAACGGTTAAATCAGGCAGTTCGCCATCACATAGATTTTGCAATGGACCATCGGCATCACCAAAAGGACAACATACCACTTGATCACCAGAATCAGGTACTGGACAAAGATCCGGATCACCCAAGGTGGCATTCTGGACACTGATCGACCAAGGCGCACCTAATGGATAAGTAATGGTTACCGCCGTACCACTTGGGACAATATTACTTGGCAAAATACTTACGGCGCCTGTCGTTACGATTTCAATATCGTCATCGGCGGCATCAGCACCTCTATCCGGTGTTAAACTGACGGTGAAAGTATTAGAACCATCATTAGAACAAGCCGTTGAAGTAGTGTAAGTGATTGGATCCAATATCTCAATCGCAGCTCCTACAGATGCTAAGCTTTCACATTCGGTGCCAGAAGGGCCCGTTACTATCTCTGTTACCGTAATGGTGGTTTCATCATCAACAGCTGTGATGGTATAAGAACCTACGTGGTCACCCACACCTGCAATTAACACACCATCGCGATAGAAATTGTAGACACCAGTTCCTGGGTCAATCGTTGGATAGGTAGCCAAATCTTCGCAGAGCGCATCTACAGGAGGATTTGCTGGTGGATCGGGTTTGGTAACCACATAAACCACCATTTGATCATTAATAGCCGGGCAAGGACCTGCTGGATCATCACTTGTTAAGGTTAGGGTGATCGGTCCTGCATCTGTTGGACCGGGTGTGTAAACAGCGGCCATCGCAGTAGCATTATCAAAAGAACCATCGCCACTTGTTGTCCATGTACCGCCATAAGCTGTAGCAGGAGCATTAACTCCTAATACGACAGAACCCGCCATAGTAGCTGTGCCATCTGAGCAGATTTCTTGATCCGGACCCGCCTCTACGACCGGTAATGGATTTATGGTAATAGAAACCACATCGGTTAAGAGTGGGCATGGACCTGTTGGATCATCAGTAGTCAGTGTTAAGATCACTGTTGTATTCTCTTCTGATGCTGCGGGTGTGTATACTGCATTTAAATCAGTAGTACTACTAAAAGTACCCGCACCACCGGACCATGTTCCTGTAGTGATACCACCTGTGATCGTTGCGGATAAAGTCGCAGTTTCTGTAATACAGATCGTTTGGTTAGTTCCTGCATCTGTTTCCACTTCTTCGAAGACTGTAATTACAACATCATCAAAAACAGATGGACATGGTCCTGCTGGATCCGTACTTGTGTAAGTCAAGGTCACAGCTCCTAATTCGCCTGCTCCAGGGGTATAGACCGCTGTTGGCGAACTTGCATTATCGAAGCTACCTGTACCACCTGTCCACATGCCCGTATAGGCTGTTGCTGGTGAGGCGGTACCTAAGGTGACCGTAGCGTTCAAACTGGCTGTTTGATCAGAGCAAATATCTTGATCCATCCCCGCATCCACTACAGGTTTCG
>JAHDGT010000054.1:0-9044 GCA_020631675.1 Bacteroidota bacterium | reverse complement strand
TAAGGTGACCGTAGCGTTCAAACTCGCTGTTTGATCAGAGCAAATATCTTGATCCGCACCCGCATTTACTACTGGTTTTGGATCTATCGTTATAGACACCATATCCATGACCGCGGGACAGGGTCCGGCAGGATCCGCACTTGTGAGTGTTAAAACGATGGTAGAGTTTTCTTCAGAAGCTGCGGGGGTATAGGTCGCATTCAAATCTGTTGTGCTACTGAACGTACCCGCACCACCAGACCATGTACCTGTTGTTGCTCCACCAGTGATCGTTCCTGCTAAAGAAGCCGTACCATCAATACAAATTGTTTGATCAGTACCAGCTTCAACTTCAACTGCATCATTTACATTTAATACCGCAGGGACACGTGTACTCGCACAGCCATTGCATTCAAATTCGACATAGAACGTATAGGTTCCGCTTGCGTTTAAATCTACAGTACCTTCCATGGCGGTCATGCCATTAGCAGGAACCAAAGTGTTTCCAGTACCTTGAAGCGTACCCCCTGTTGCTTGATCATACCAATTAACTGAAGAGGTCGTACAGCCCCCTCCTCCTCCATCAGGGATGAATTCGAAGCTGCTTATTGTAGTAAAACCAGAACCTACTATACCATCAGTCGATCTCTGATTGAAGCAGAATACATCACCTGTCAAAACAGCTATTGAAAGACCCCCACTTTGATTTTGAGCACCAATAGGGTTAGTTACTACTGTTGTAGTACCATTTATGAGATATTCAAAAGGGTCATATTGAGGTCCATCAGGAGTCGTAAAATTCCAATCAAAGCTCAATGTACCATCATATGGAATAGTGATGCATAATAAGTTGTCTCCGCCTGTACCATTATTACTTGATATCATCTCAATAGATGTAGGCAATCCTACCGTGTTAATACTTCCGTCTGTACCTGTAGTGGTTGTATTTGACCAATTACCATAAACAAAATCCCCAGTAAAATCAGTTGTTGTAGAAGAAGTTCCTGTTGGTGTTACCGTAAAACCCACAGGCGTATCCCCTTCACAGATGGTTTCTGCAGGAGGAGGAGTTAATGGGTCGGGAGTTTCTAATACCGTAATTGTTACGGAAGAAATCGCTTCACAGAAATCATCCGTTGTTACTTTGACATCTAAAATAAAAGTGCCGCTGGTCGCCGTTGAGAAGGAAGGTGCGGCCACATTGGTAGCAGATAAGGGAGCGGTATCACCCGTCCATTCGTAGGTAGTCACATTGCCACTGCCAGGGGTATCAATGGTGACACCGAGCGTTACAGCGGGATCGCCTTCACATACTTCTAAATCAGAAGCAGTAGCAGTGATGGTAGGTTCTGTACAACAAGGAATGAATTCAGCAATTAGGGAAGCGGAAGCATCCGCACAACCATCTAGTACACCATTTCCATTTTGATCATAGAAATAAACCAAGGTGTAATTGGTATTAGCTACACCATCAGAAATGACACCAGTGGTAGGATTAACCGTAGCGATGCCATCATCCGCAGTTGTTGTACCATTATTGAATTGGAAAACACCAACTCCAGGGAAACCACTCACGGTTGGAGCGGGGCTAGGGTCGCCCCCACATAATTGAACACCAGGAATAGTAATATCCACATCATCTACAGAAATATCATAGGAGATATTTGGTGCGGCACCAGGGCTTAATTCGAAGAAAATAACCGCTTGTTTACATGCTCCCGGTGCTAAGCTGCCGAGGTCGAAAGCGATGCCCAGTGCTTGATCCGCATTCAAATCCGTCATTTCACTGGTAATGGCCGAACTCCAGCCTGTAGCCGTTGGCACACCTGCTTGCGTCCAGCCGGATGGCGCACCTAATAATGTAGAGGCAGGAGGAACGAGAAAGGAGTTCAACATTCCTACATAAGAATCATCATCACGAACACCATCTCCATCATTATCCGTACAACCTGAGAAAATGGTTAAGAAACAACCTGTACCACCAGCGCCTACAGCGGTAATCTCAGCACTTGCACCTCCAGAGCCACCATATTCACCGTCTCCACCTTGGTCTACAATCGTATTGATTGTTGCGAAATTACCATCGTTAGTATAGTCGTTATCTGGATCGAAACCCAGTGCATAAGCCACACCATTTATTGTAGCTCCAGTCGTATTACAGACTTCAATGGTATTGACGAAGTAGAGGTCACCAGCACCGACTGTATAGGTTTGTGATACACTCAAACCATTACTGGATGTTCCTTGCCATACCAATTCGGCAATACCACCATTGGCAGAAGGTTGTGTGACAGAGGTGATGGAACCTGTTATGGAACAAGATCCAGAGCGGCCATTATTTTGAAAATCACTGCCACCGCCAGAAAGCGACCAACCCGCGAACGGAGACCCCGGCAAGAAATAATCACCACATTGTGTAGCCCAACCATCTTGGTTTGGGTTGGCCACGAAACCAATACTTGTTCCTGAATTAGGGTGATACGCACCATAATCACCACCTCCTGCTGGTGTACCAGAGTCACCACCAAGAACCCCACATTGACCGTCGATACCTACTTCAACATATTGTCCTTGTATGTAGCCATCCGCGCCAGGAGTTAATTGAGCATTTAAGGTAAAAGTTATTAGAAAAAAAGGAAATAGGGGTATAGATAATTTTAGTAGAATAAATCTCATAAACAAAAAATTAGGAGTGATAGTAAATGAGTAGAGTGAAGTTTAAGAGACTACTTATCGTCCTTCGATTTGAGAATCGATTCTAAGCGAGCCTTTTCGTAAGTATAGTTTTGCGGGTTGATTTGCCCTTGTTCGAGTTGGGATTCTAAATGATCCAACTTTTGTTGTGTGTTCATTTTATTGAAAGGGATCAACACATCTGAAGGGGCACAGTCGTCTTTATCAATTTGCCCAGCTTTCATTTGTAATTGAACCTGCTCTTTTGATTTGTCACAGTTTTGTTGAGCCAATACCAACTGACCGCTAAAGAGCAGTAGTATTAAAACCGGAAGTAAACGCTTCTTAACTTTCATGAGTAAATGGTTATAGGAGTGATGAAAAGCATTAGTCGCTGACAACTATTAGTCAAACAACTACAATATATAATATTTAATAAATTGAATTTCCAATTGATAAATATAGTAGAATCAAATTAGAAATTTTACACACATTCATCCATATAATTATCAGAGATAATTCTATTTCAATTCAAGCATGGGTACAATTTCAATTATTCAGGTTTACAAATCAGAATACTATATAATAAAAAACACTCCATACGAATGAAAATCTATTGTCATTTATTAAAAATAGAAATTTGAATATGTTATGAATTGTCATTTTTTCGTGGTGAATTGCTTATCCAAATGTGGCGAATTGCATTGTAATAATTACCATAAGTACACAGTTATTAGTGAATCCATGGGTTAGGGATATAAAAAGCCCCATTGTGTCTCTACACAATGGGGCTACAAATACATTACTCCTAAAAGAATTTTTAATGCAATTACAGATTATCAATGCGTTACCACAAGCTTTTTGACTTTCTGTATTTTACTTGATTCAGCATTCAGATGTATCAAATAAGTACCGTTAGGTAATTCTGAGGTATTTAGCTGGATTGTGCGAACGCTTCCTTCAAGCACTTCACCAATGGATTGTGTGTGTAACAAGCGACCGCTTATATCATATACAAACAAGTCCATTTCCTCAGTCATGGAAGAGGCGATACTGACCGTTGTTTGATCATTAGCCGGATTCGGACTTATCATCATATCGGCATCACCCAAGCTTTTAGAACGAGTGCCTGGAATGGCATTATTCACCCAGTACCAACCATTGGTAGTTTGCCCGGAACAGTCTGTAACCGTTACTGCGTACCAACCAGATGGACAATTGCTGATCGTGGCCGTTCCATCACCCGTTTCATCCCAAGTACTAGGACCGGACCAGTCGTAGGTGTAAGTACCACAATCTGTATCACCGCCTGTTACGACTATGTCTATAGACCCTTCATTAGTAGCTGTGAATGGATTGTCGCCCTGCACTTCGTAGCTTGAGATATCAAGTATGGCATTGGTTTCTCCATCTCCATTGGTATCATTATTACTGAAGACCAATAAACCGCTCGCACAACCATTTTGATCCGTAACAGATACAGACCATTCCGCATCATCCGCATAAAGAATTCTGATTTGTCCTTCACCAGTAACTGAATGACGGACGTAGCCTGTTTCCTCCCATTCGTAATCATAGGGACCCGCACCACCACAGACACTAATTTGATGGATGTTGTAATAGAAAGGACTAAGTCCTCCAGTAGCGCCTTCTGTAACATTAGGACCTACTGATGCGAAGGTGATGGGTGCTGGTATGCTGCGTTCATCCGCAATAGACAGGTCGAAACATATGGGATCGACAGTTCCTACTAAAGAGATATCAGAAGTGTAGTCATTACCAGCGTTTTGCATATCAGGAACAAATGTAGCTCCACTCATGGCTTGAGGCAATGGGCTTGGTTGTTTGAAATCGAAATCATTATAGGAATAGAATCGAACATCTAGAGCCGGATTACCGTCTTCGCAAGCTCCATCGGCTGGCATTAAATCATAAGGAGGCATGGTCCAATGTGCGTATTCGAACTCAAAAGACATGGATGTATTGATACCAGTTGGAATTGTAGGGCTGGCACTTTGATTAGTAGGTGCTGCCGCTGGCACACTACTAAAGGTTGCTGGCCAGGTCGTATCATCAGAAAGGTCGATCACTTCGAGTATCATGCCTGCATCATCTGTAATGATGAGGTAGGTAGAGTACAGATCAAAATCTTCATAATCGGATACGGTTACGGTCATGGGTTCTCCAGCTTCTACTAAACTGCCATCGGCATTATAGACATCCGGGCATATGGGACTGCTTGCTGGAAAGCCTGCTTCTGCGATACAGCATTTATAGTCTTGCGTACCTGCATCAAAAGAAATACAAGTGGAAGCTATGTCTGCTGGTGCAAGTGGGTTAGTTACTGTAATGTTGACTTCGCCTATAGATCCAGCAGGACTAAACACCTCATCGGGGTCGAATATATAACTCGTACCCGTGTTTTCTACAGAAGGTAGCCCATCTAAACTTTGGCTCATCATGGTACCGAATGCTTCATCATCGAAGATGGCTTGCACCGTGAAATCCATGCAACTAGGGATGACCTCAACTCTACATTCTATGGGCAGGTCAGGCAAGTTGATACTTGCTGTGACTTCTGGGTAAACAACCGCTTCAATGGATCCGGCAGGAATCCATTCATCATCATAAATACCAGGAGTTGCAACTGGATCAAAGCTGCTTAAATCCCCATCTTTATCGCATTGTAAGAAAGCGTATAGCCGGTATCCAGCTTGGGCACAGGCATCTGCTACGGTAAGCGTAGCATCCGTATAAGGGGGAGCTGTCATTGGATCCGGTGCTGCCGCACCGAATGCTACTGGAAACCAAACTACTCCATCGGCTGCGTTATCCTGTCCGCTACCTCCATCGGTCGTATTCAACTGACCATTCATATCCATGATACCAGCAGAGAAAGCGTAGGCTACTGATAAATCAGGTAGATCACCCACACATAGACTCTGCAACTCGGCATCTGCTGAAGCAGAAGGGCAGCAATAAGGCTGATCATCGTTATTCTCAACAGGACAAAAATCTGGATCTCCTAAAGTGGCGTTTTGGACACTAATGGACCAAGGTGTACCCATGGGATAAGTAACGCTAACCGCCGTACCAGCTGAAACTGTACTTGATGGAGATATGCCACTTGAACCCGGCGCACTGATCTCAAAGTCATCATCAGCCCCATCTGTGCCTCTGTCAGGTGTGAAACTAATAGTGTAGGTATAGGTTCCATCATTCGCACAGTCTGTTGATACGATATAAGTGATGGGATCTAATATCTCAATAGTAGAACCAGAAGAAGGTGGGCCTTCACATTCTAAGCCAGCGGGTCCAGTTCCTATTTCAGTAATGGTAATGATGGATTCATCGTCTGTTGGGGTAAGGGTATAATCTCCAACATGATTCCCGGTTCCTGCGATCAATACGCCATCGCGGTAGAAGTTATAGACCCCTGTACCTGGGTCTATTGTTGGTAATACGGCAAGGTCATCACAAATATCATATAGTGCGTCCGCAGTAGGTGCATCCGGTAGGTCTACTACCGTAAGTACGTAGGGTGTTCTTTCACTGAAACAGCCATCACATTCACATTCTGAATAAAAGGTGTAGGTACCTGCTGTACTTAGATCCAATGTACCTTCTTCAGCGGTCATACCATCAACAGGTGTGAAGCTTGTACCTGTTGCCTGTATCGTACCTCCAACAGCTTGATCGTACCAATTCGTAATACTTGATAAGCTAAGAGGTACTTGGGCAGTTAGGGTAATGGACCAACTGATGATACAAAGTGGGTCTCCGCCCGCTGTGTCCGAGCCAACGAGCGACCATAATCCGCTTGCTGCTGTTGAAGGTGGAATAACCGGCCAACCAGCCGCTGGGTAAAAAGCACCTGATGCTGGAGTACCAATTGTAAATGGAAGCGTATTGTCATCAATTAGCGTTATTGTTACACCTGGAGAAACATCAGCTCCATCAATATAATCTCCAGGTTCAATTAAGTCGTAAATATTACCAAGTGGATCCATTATGGCAATTCCCATTTCACCATGATAAGAATAGCCTGTACCCGGTGAAGCACAATTACCATCGGTTTTATCAAAAGTAACGATCACTTCATCTATAGAGGTAACGATAGAGCCTAAAGGAAAAGTGAAGTCCACTGTACCAGCGCTTAAGTAGAAATCACTATCTATCGTTGTAGTGCCTCCTGAATAGGTCATGGTCATGGTTTCAGCAGGGCCGAGAATAAAACCACAATCTTCCGCACAAGTCGCACTTGTTCCAAGAGGGGTATCTCCTTCACAAATCTCTTCCGCAGTAGTGTCTAACTCTGGACCGGCCGGTGAGGTATAATCAACCGTTGTAGAAGCGGAAGCGTCAGAACATCCATCTAAAATGCCATTTCCATTAAGGTCAGAAAAATAAACGATGGTGTATGAATTACCAGCGACACCATCTGAAATCACGCCTGTGACCGCATCTACTGTTGCTATACCATCATCCGCTATTGTCGTACCATTATCGAATAGGAATTCACCTGTACTAGGAAAACCAGATATTATAGGTTCCGGGCTATCGTTTCCTGCACATAATTGAACACCTGGTGTGATAAAATCGATGTCCACATCATCGTCAAAAGCGATATTGGGCGCAGCACCTGGACTTAGCTCAAAAAAGATGATCGCTTGTTTACATTGACCCGCTGTTAGATCCGCAAGGTCAAAAGCGATTCCTAGAGCATCATCATTTTCATAATCCACCCCTTCTTGTGTAATGGCATTGCTCCAGCCAGTAGCTGTAGGTATGCCCGGAACTGTCCAGCCTGAAGGTGCTCCGGTTAAGGTTGAGGCAGGAGGCACTAAGAAAGAATTTAGCATGCCCACGTAGGCATTGTCATCTTTTAGTCCATCTCCATCATTATCCGAACAGCCAGAGAAAATGGTTAAAAAACAACCACCACCAGAACCAATGGCAGTGATTTCAGCACCTGAACCACCAGAGCCGTTGAAATCACCGTCGCCACCCTGATCAATGATCGTGTTGGACGTTGAGTAATTTCCATCATTAGGCGCATCATTATCGGGATCGAAGCCTAGGGCATAGGCTACATCCGTAATAGTAGCAGCAGTGGTATTACACACTTCAATCGTATTGACAAAGTATAGGTCATTGGCACCTATGGTATAGGTCTGGGAAACACTTAACCCATTACTGGAAGTGCCTTCCCATATCAATTCCGCAACGCCACTATTTACAGAAGGTTGTAGTAGAGAGGTGATGCTACCATTTATAGAACAGCTACCATTTCTATCATTATTTTGGAAATCGAGCCCTCCACCAGATAAAGACCAGCCTGCGAAAGGAGAACCAGGCAGGAAATAATCCCCACATTGGGATGCCCAACCGTCTTGAGCAGGATTTGCCATAAAACCTACTCCGCCATCTGTAGGGTGATAGGCTCCATAATCACCTCCTCCGGCGGGGGGACTATTGTCTCCACCCAGCACACCACAAACACCATCAATACCTACTTCGACATATTGTCCTTGAATGTAGCCATCTGTGCCGTTGAATTGTGCGAAAAGGGAATCGGAATAGATATGTGAAAAAATAAGACAAAGCAAAAGCATTGTCTGTTTGAATAAAATAGATCTCATAGTTTAACAAGTTAGGAGTGAATGGAAGAGGTGGTGACGATTTAAAGCTTGGGAAATGAGCTATTCCTGATACTTATCGCTCGTCCTTAGATTTTAAAATTGCTTCTAAGCGTGCTTTCTCATACTGATAGTTCTCTATATTGACTTTCCCGTTTTCATATTGCGCATTCAACTTATTCAATCGTTCTTGAACAGTCATTTTAGCGTAAGGCACGGAGGGAACTCCCGTATTTTTGCCATTATCTTTAACAATCATTTTTGTTTCTATCTCTTTACAATTCTCATGGGATTGTTGAGCCAACAAGCTTTCACTAAGTAATATCAAAAGCAAGAAACAAGAAGCAGCTAGTAAGTTTTTCATTAAACAAACTTTTCAGTACGTTAAAATATAAATGCAACTGTTTTAATCTAACATAAAACATAAAACAAGTTACAATTAATTACCGATGTAAAAATAATGAAATATTTAATCAGGCTGCAAATGTGCAAGCTTTGTATTTATTATTCATTTCAATCAAATGTAAAATAACTTTCACAAGCTTTTCGACTATGCTTAAATCACAGATAATTACGCAAACGGATTGCTATCAATTGTCATAAAATGTAAATTTAATTTTCTAAATAATTTTTTAAAATGTTATGAAACGGCAATATTCTGCTAACAAAAGGTCAGTTTTTTTACAACTATTCCCGCTAGGCTTTTAAGTGCGCAAGGGATAGGAGTGGTACTAAATGGGATAGATGGGGCGT
>JAHDGT010000053.1 GCA_020631675.1 Bacteroidota bacterium | reverse complement strand
GCCTGCCAAACAGCAGCAGGCAGCCGCTGAATTTGAACGGATAGCCCGGTGACCGTAAGGAAAGGCTGACGCCTTTAGACATAAGACGTAAGACATAAGACTTAAGATGTTCTGCCCGACTTCGATTTTGCACGAAGCAGGGCTTTAAAGCCTTTTATTGCGGGCACGCGGCATACGTAAAAATAGTAGTTGGACACACATTGTAGGAATATCCAAAAAAAGCACTCAAATACTTTCAAATAAAATTGAAAACCATTGAAAGTGTTAGTAGTTCTTAGTACCTTCGCGGTCGAATTTCAAAACAGCTAATACCTATAGCCTTGAAATCAGTACTACTCCAATATTTCTTCCTCGCCACATTGGCCTTAGTATGGGGCATCACCCCATTGAATGCTGCCGGCGGCGGACATGACCACAGCGGTCACAATCACGATCACAGTCATCATGGGCACAATCATGATCACAGTGGTCATAATCACAGCCACGGACACGGACATGGTCACGACCACAGCGGTCATAATCATGGTCACAGCCATGCGAAGTCTGCTAAGGCGGGCGCGCACGGACATGGGCATGACCACGGTCACGGACATGATGAAAATGACGGTCCTAACATTGGCGAGATGATCATGGGGCACATTACGGATGGTCATGAGTACCACGTAACGGATGCCTTTACCATTCCTCTTCCTTGTATTACTTATGATGAGAACGGTTTGAACTTCTTCATGTCGAACAAGTTCAAGCACGGGCACAGTGCTTACAATGGCTATGTGTTGGATCATGGTCGCTTAAAGCGTGTGAATGATCCTAAGTTCCAATCATTGGGCACCGTTGATGGTGTGCATGCGCACGCAACAGATGGTGTAACGCATGTGGATTACAAAGGAAAGCACTATACGGCGGATCGCACGGGTTTTTGGGATTTCTCCATTACGCGTGTGGTATTCACTATGTTGTTGACGGCATTGATCATGATCTTCTTATTCCCATCCATCGCGCGTGCTTACCGCAAGCGGGAGGTGCCTAAGGGAACACAGTCTTTCTTCGAGCCGATCATCACTTTCGTACGTGACGATATTGCTGTTCCTAACTTGAAAGATAAAGCAGACAAATACTTACCGTATTTGTTGACTTTGTTCTTCTTTATCTGGATCAATAACTTATTGGGCTTGGTGCCTTTCTTCCCGGGTAGTGGTAATGTGATGGGTAACATCAATGTTACATTCACATTGGCGTTGATCGCTTTCTTGATCATCAATATATCAGGTAAAAAAGACTACTGGGGGCACATTTTCAACCCACCGGGTGTACCATTCGGTATTAAGTTGATCATGGTTCCTATTGAGATCTTGTCCATTTTCGTAAAGCCTTTCGCCTTGATGTTGCGTTTGTTCGCTAACATTACAGCAGGTCACATCATTATCTTGAGCTTCGTTGGTATCATCTTCATTGCAGCGCATTTAGCGGGTAATGTAGCAGGATGGGGCGTTGGTCTATTATCTGGTGCGTTCTTGTTGTTCATGAATGTGTTAGAGCTTTTCGTTGCGGCACTACAAGCTTATATCTTCACGGTATTGACCGCTGTATTCATCGGTCAGGCAGTTGAAGAGCATCATCACCATGATGATCACGGTCACGCTGCGGCACACTAATTTAGTTTTGGTGTTGTTGTAGGTGGATGACCACTTATTCTTTTGAAACTTTTATTGTAGCTCTCACGAGTTACTCTAAATACATCTTTTTCACTTCAAACCCATTTTGACATGGAGCTTTTGATGACCTTATTGTTAGAGATCTCTGGTAACATCGGTGCTATGGGCGGTGGTATCGGTGCTGGTATCGCAGCTTTGGCTGCAGGTGTTGGTATCGGTCGTATCGGTGGTAGCGCTGTTGAAGCGATCGCTCGTCAGCCTGAAGCGTCTGATGACATTCGTGCGAACATGATTCTTACTGCGGCATTGATCGAGGGTGTTGCCCTTTTCGGTGTAGTAGTTGGTCTGTTAACGATGATCCTCTAATTTTCGTTTGAGTCGTTTCCGTAGCGATTGGCTACGGAGGCGATTCTTTTTTGAAAAAGACTTTTAAGCCAAATTTTTGTCAGTTGTCCTTTTAAGCTATCATACAGCGACAGCGATGGGGCACACTCAAAATATATTTTTCACGATGAATTTCGATCTACTTTTCTTAGCCAATCTTTTGGAAGCCGATCCGGGTCTTATTTTCTGGACCACCATCGTATTTTTGATTTTGTGGTTCTTCTTAGGCCGTACGGCTTGGAAACCGATCACGAGTGCATTGCGCAGTCGTGAAGAGAAAATCGACAACGCACTAAAGGAAGCAGAAAAAGCACGTGAGGAAATGGCCAACTTAAAGGCCGATCACGAACGCTTGATCTCTGAAGCTAAGGAAGAACGCTCTCGTATCATTAAGGAAGCCAAAGAAATCAAAGATGGCATTGTTAATGAGGCGAAAGATAAAGCGAAAGAAGAGTCTGCTAAGATATTAGCGGATGCGCAAGAAGCGATCAAGAACGAAAAGATGGCTGCCATTACCGAGGTGAAGAACCTAATGGGTAATAATGCGATCACACTTGCCGAGCAGGTTTTGAAGCGCGAGCTGAAAGACAAATCGGAGCAAGAGGCTTTCATCGAAGCGGAAGTAAAGCGCATTTCTTTGAACTGATCGCTTATTAATAAGTGATTCGTTTGACCGACCGTATTCTTTCATCTATTTAGAATAGCATTGCGATATGTCTTCAGCTAAATTAGCCACTCGTTACGCTAAATCCCTCATCGACCTGTCTGTTGAAAAAGGACAGTTGGAAGAGGTCTATCAGGATATCCAGTCTTTAGACAAGGCGACGGATAACCGCGATCTGTATTTGCTATTGAAGAGTCCGATCGTGAATACTTCTAAGAAGTCGGCGATCCTAAAGACTTTATTCGATGGTAAATTGAATGACATCACTTCGTCTTTCATCAACATCATCGTGAATAAGCGCAGAGAGTCTTTCTTGCCGGATATCGTTGATTCATTCATTGAGCAGTACAAGAGTCGCAAGCACATCGCTTCGGCAACGCTTGTTACGGCAACACCAGTGAACGATGCCTTATTAGAGAAAGTACGCGCCATCGTTAAAGCCCAAACGGGCGAAGAAACGGTGAACTTGGACACTTCTGTAGATGAGTCATTGATCGGTGGTTTCATCTTGAAGTTCGGAGATAAATTGTATGATTCAAGTATCTCCCATAAGTTGGAAAAACTGAAGAAAGGATTCAGCAAGAACAAATACGTTCGCGAATACTAAATCCGGATCAGTTTATCTGACCCCTCGAATAGAAATTATATTATTTGTCATATACGACGATTTGCCAGATCGGCTGATCGTTCATCATAACATCTAAGCCATGGTAGAAGTAAGACCGGAAGAAATTTCCGCCATACTCAGAGAACAGCTTTCTAACTTTAAAACCGAAACCGAACTAGAAGAAGTTGGTACGGTACTCCAAGTGGGAGACGGTATCGCTCGTATCTACGGCTTGAACAAAGTTCGTGCGGGTGAATTGGTGGAGTTCGAAAACGGTGTTCGCGCGGTAGTACTTAACCTTGAGGAAGATAACGTGGGTGCGGTACTTATGGGTCGCTCTGATGGTATCAAAGAAGGCAGTACGGTTCGTCGTACAGGTCAGATCGCCTCTATTAAAGTAGGTGAGGGTATCGTTGGTCGTGTGGTAAACGCATTAGGTGAGCCTATCGACGGTAAAGGTCCTATCACTGGCGAATTGTACGAGATGCCTTTGGAGCGTAAAGCACCAGGTGTGATCTACCGTCAGCCGGTAAATGAGCCATTACAAACAGGTATCAAAGCGATCGACTCAATGATTCCTATCGGTCGTGGTCAGCGTGAGTTGATCATCGGTGACCGTCAGACGGGTAAAACTGCTGTTGCGATCGATACGATCTTGAACCAGAAAGAATTTTACGATAGAGGTGAGCCTGTTTACTGTATCTATGTAGCTACAGGACAGAAAGCTTCTACTGTTGCGGGTATTGCTCGTGTATTAGAAGAAAATGGTGCGATGGCTTATACGACCATCGTTAATGCTTCTGCATCTGATCCAGCACCACTACAGTTCTACGCACCATTCTCAGGTGTATGTATCGGTGAGTATTTCCGTGATACAGGTCGCCCAGCATTGATCGTTTATGATGATTTGTCTAAGCAGGCAGTAGCATACCGTGAGGTATCGCTTTTGCTTCGTCGTCCTCCTGGTCGTGAGGCATATCCTGGTGATGTATTCTACTTGCACTCTCGTTTATTAGAGCGTGCGGCGAAGGTGATCGCCAATGATGCGATCGCGAAGGAGATGAACGACCTTCCTGAAAGTATCAAGCACTTGGTGAAAGGGGGTGGTTCTTTGACTGCTTTACCTATCATTGAAACACAAGCAGGTGACGTATCCGCTTATATCCCGACCAATGTGATCTCTATTACTGATGGTCAGATCTTCTTGGATTCTAACTTGTTCAACTCTGGTATCCGTCCTGCGATCGACGTAGGTATCTCGGTATCTCGTGTTGGAGGTTCTGCACAAACCAAGCCGATGAAATCGGTATCAGGTACCTTGAAGTTGGATTTGGCGCAGTATCGTGAGTTAGAGGCTTTCTCTAAGTTCGGTTCTGACTTGGATGCGGCTACTAAGCTGGTATTGGACAAAGGGGAGCGTAACGTAGAGATCTTGAAGCAGCCTCAGTATACGCCATTTACGGTGGCTAAGCAGGTAGCGATCATCTTCGCGGGTACGAAGAACTTACTTCGTAACATCCCAGCGAACAAAGTGAAAGAATTCGAAGATGATTTCTTGATCTCATTAGAGAAGCGTCACCCGGACTTGATCAAAAAGCTGAGCGAGCGCAAAGGCAAGATCACAAGCGAGATCGAAGCTGAGTTAACAGAGTTAGCTAAAGAAACAGCTAAGAAGTACGAGACAGCCTAAGGCTAATTAGTTTAATTTCAATCCATTCTTGATATGCCCGCAGCATTAAAAGAAGTTAGAACGAGAATCGTTTCTGTAAAGAACACGCAGAAGATCACCAAAGCCATGAAATTGGTAGCGGCATCTAAATTGCGTAGAGCAACTGACAGAATCGTACAGATGCGTCCTTACTCTACTAAATTGAGTGAGATGCTGACCAACATCATCTCTGGTACAGAGCTGGATGTGCCCATCGCACATGCAGAAGAACGTCCGCTAGAGAATGTGCTTTTCGTGATCGTTACTTCGGATCGTGGTCTTTGTGGCGGTTTCAACTCTAATATGGTTCGTTTAGCGAAACGTACGATAGAGGAGGAATACAGCGATTTGCAAAAAGCAGGGAAGATATCCTTGATGTTCGTGGGTAAGAAAGGCTTTGATGGCTTGAAGCGTACAGAAGGTGCGAACTTACGTACGGAGTATCAAGAAATCTTTAAAGATCTGAGCTTCGAGAACGCAGCAGTTGCAGCAGAGAATGTGATGGATGGCTTTGTGGCTAAGGAATTTGACCGTGTAGAGGTATTCTACAACCAGTTCAAAAACCAGATCACACAAATCCCTACCAGAGATCAGTTCTTACCTATTCCTAAATTAGAAGCACCAGCAGAAGGCGAGGCGCAAATGAAGTCTGACTTCATCTTCGAACCAGCGGGTGGTGCGATCGTTCAGGAGTTGGTGCCTAAGATTTTGAAAACCAAGTTCTACAGCTACATCTTAGATAGTAATGCTGCGGAACACGGTGCTCGAATGACCGCTATGGACCAAGCAACGGACAATGCGGAAGAGCTGCTGAAAGAGTTGAAATTAACTTACAACCGTGCACGTCAAGCAGCCATTACCACCGAGATCACTGAGATCGTAAGTGGTGCGGCAGCATTGAACGGCTAAGCAAGCTGTTTGATAATTATATTAGAAAAGCCCTTCAGAACCACCAGTGTTCTGAAGGGCTTTTTTAGTTTGCGCCTATATTTGTAACGAAGTCATACTATTTTCCCTTGTCGAGAGGAATGAATGGGTGTTTCTGATCGCCTACAAAAATCGAGGTGAATAAATGTCTTCGGAATCGCTGCTTCAGCCTCAGCACGAAGTCTCAAATCTCGAGTCTCAAATCTATTGTCTGATTACCTAAACGAATTTAACTTCTTTATACGTATACCAAAATGACCCCGAACAGAGCACAAAAATTCAAATCGGTCATCGCCAATAAACAACCGGATCTAACGGTCATCTTAGAAGATGTACACGATTCGCATAATATAGCCGCTATACTGCGGACATGCGATGCTGTGGGTGTGATAGAAGTACACATCGTTCACACCACCAATATCGATTACTGTAAACTAGGTCGGGAAAACCCCACAGGTAAAAAAGTATCCGGCAATGTGATGAAGTGGATGGACATCAGCTATCACGAAGACATGGCAACTTGTATAGCGGTTCTAAAAGAAAAACATGCGGGCTTAAAAGTCTTTGCCACCCACATGAGCGAGGAAGCACAGCCATTATACGCACTGGAATTACATAAGCCCGTCGCCTTATTGTTCGGTAATGAAAGAGAAGGTGTTAGCCAAGAAGCCTTAGCACTTAGCGACGGCAATTTTTTAGTGCCTCAATTGGGCATGGCGCAGAGCTTGAACGTTTCGGTGGCTTGTGCCGTAAGTCTATTCGAAGCACAGCGACAAAGAAAAGAAGCGGGTCTATACCCACACCCACAAAACACCCCCGAAGTACAAGACCGCTACTTCAAGAGATGGGCGGAAATAGACGCACAAATGAGAAACCCCACTAAATAGACCAATAATAATTGTCTATTTAGTGGGGTTTTATGTTTGAATGAAAAAACGTAAATCAGTGCGAAAACTATTCGGCGACTGAACGAAATCTCACGTCTCGAGTCTCATGTCTCGAGTCTCAAAATTAGAATCGCTCTAAATTGCTGAAGAAGAAATCACCTTCATTCTTAGCTGTCTCATCCGCATCAGAACCGTGAACCGCGTTCTCGCCAATGCTACTTGCGTACAACTTACGAACAGTACCTTCCGCAGCCTCAGCAGGGTTAGTACTACCGATCAAAGTACGGAAATCAGCAACCGCGTTATCTTTCTCTAAGATCGCGGCTACGATAGGACCAGAAGACATGAATTCTACCAATTCACCGTAGAACGGACGTTCTTTGTGTACTTCATAGAAAGCACCCGCTTGCTCAGCAGTTAAGCGTGTGTATTTCATCGCAACGATACGGAAACCCGCATTATTGATCATTGCTAAGATAGGGCCGATCGCGTTTTTACGTACCGCATCAGGCTTGATCATTGTAAAAGTTCTATTCCCTGCCATCTCTTGCATTATTTTTGAGTGGTTATATACTTATTGAAAAAATAATCTTAGACATGGTCTAAAATCGAGCGCGAATTTAGCCAAAACACTTCACTTTGAGCAACTGTATGAAATAATTCGCGTAGCATTTGTTAGACCCTGCAAAAAAGCGGACTTTTGCAGCCCGATTTTCAGAAAAACCATTAGGTTAATTCCAACAATTACATGCAAGCACTCACTTCAGATATTTTAGCCTCTCTTTTAAGTAGTAAAAAGAATGTCGCCATCTGCGCGCACCTGTTTCCTGATGGAGATGCCATAGGTTCCGCGCTTGGATTGTATCATTTTTGCAAAAACAAAGGCTTGAATGTCACGGTTGTTAATCCTAATGATCACGCCGCCTTTTTACATTTTCTGCCCGGAGATGAGCACATCATCAATCACGAAGACCATACTGAAGAGGCGGAGCAAGTGGTCGCGGCAGCGGATCTGATCTTCATTTTGGATCTCAACGATCTAAAACGAGTTAAAGGATTACAGAGCGCCATCGAGAAAAATGAAGGTGCGACCCGGGTAATGATCGATCATCATCAAGAACCCAAAGACATTGCCCATTATGCACTGTCTCGTACCTCTGCCAGCTCAACGGCTGAAATGATCTTTGACTGCATAGACATGCTCGATGAAGTAGATCAGGTCACGCCTGAACTCGCGGATTGTCTGTATACCGGACTAACGACAGATACCGGACGTTTCAAATTCAGCATCACACCCAGAGTATTGCAAGTCGCTTCCGTTTTAGTAGAAAAAGGAGCACGCCCTACTTGGATCAACCAAGCCATCTTTGATAGCTTCAGTGAAAAACGCTTGCGTTTTCTCGGTTTCTGTTTGTCAAAAAGAATGAAGATCCTACCAGAAGCTAAAATGGCCTACATCTACATTTCACAGTCAGATTTCCGCCGCTTCAACTACCACAACGAAACGACAGAAGGCATCGTCAACTACCCGCTCAGCATGGCGGATGTGGAGATGGCGGCACTACTTAAAGAGCAAGACGGCAAAATCAAAATCTCTTTCCGCTCTAAAGGCGATCTATCCGTAAGCGATTTCGCGCGTGATCATTTCCGCGGTGGCGGTCACATCAATGCGGCAGGGGGCATGTCCACCAGCTCAATGGAAGAGACCATTCAAAAGTTGGAAGCCCTCGTAAAATCAGAAATACAACCCCAATTGGAAGCGGTTTAACGAAGCCATATCCATATTGCTTAACTTGTGCCTACTATTAACTGTCGCAAAAAGCATATGATCTATCAACTATCAAAAGACCTGCCCAATAAAAGAGCTTTCGTCACCGGTGCCGCGAGTGGTTTCGGTCGAGCATTCAGCGAAGAACTCGCAAAAGACGGCTGGACGGTCGGCATATCCGACCTTAATGAAAAAGGATTAGAAGAAACCAAGCTGCTGGTAGAGCAAAGAGGCGGCAAAGCCATCCCCATGCGCTTCGATGTGGCGGATCCCGAAGATTACAAAGCGAAATTCGATGAGTTCATCCAAAAAACCGGAGGTATTGATCTGATCATCAACAATGCCGGAGTAGGAGATGGCTGCCCTTTTGAAGAGTATCCGTTAGAGCATTGGGATTGGATGCTGAACATCAATCTGCGGGGTGTTGTATATGGCTGCCATTACAGTGTGCCTTTGATGAAACAACAGGGAGCAGGGCACATCATCAATGTGGCCAGTGCGGCGGCATTCGCCTCGGGTCCTGGTATGAGTGCTTATAATGTAGCGAAAGCAGGCGTTCGCGCCCTTTCAGAAACTTTGTATGCCGAATTGAAACCCTTAGGTATAGGGGTGACCGTGCTCATGCCCACCTTTGTTAGAACAGGTATCATGGATCATGCGAAACACGAAGATGAGTTCGCCCGAAAGTTCGTGAATAAGATGATGGACAAAGCACCGATCAATGCGGATGACGTGGCGCGCATCACCTTGAAAAAAGCAGGGCGCAAGTCTCCTTATGTGGTCATTCCCAGAGATGCGAAACTCGTTTTCTTCATGAAACGCTATTTCCCCAAATTATACTTGAATTTATCAGCTCGTACCGCAGCCACCTTAGAACGGAAAAGACGCCAAAAGGCTGGCAAATAGGGGGAACATATGTTTTTGTATGATGGTTTTTAGTTAGAATTATTCTATCTTTGCAGCAGCGACCGTGAGGGGACTACTATGTCCCCTCTTTTTATTATGCTGTTTCTGGTAATATGCCTGAGATCAACGAACGAATTGAGACTTTACTAAACACTGCCTTTGAAGGCACTTCTTGTTTTTTAGTTGAGATAGTTGTCGCAACTAATAACACGAAAGTCCAAGTGTTTGTGGATTGTGATAAGAACATCACGATCGATCGATGTGCGGAGCTGAGCAGAATGCTTGAAAAGCATTTGGAGGAAGAAGGCTACGTTCCTGAGAAATATACCTTGGAAGTATCCTCTCCTGGCATGAGTAAACCTTTTAGGGTGATGCGCCAATTTGAAAAAAATATTGGCAAATCTGTCATTATCCAGTTTCTGGATGGAACTAAAAAGGAAGGACTCTTGTTATCGGTCACCGATGAGCTTTTGCATTTGGAAGAACACATCCCTCAGAAAAGAGGGAAGTTGCTTGTTGCTCCTAAGATCCAAAAGCTATCGATTGACCGTTCTTTGATTAAGCATACCAAAAAGAAAATCAGCTTCAAGGCAAAGAAATAGTGTCTCAAGCCTATATTGGTTAAGGTCCATTTTGCCGAAGCTAAGAAGTAAGTGAGCATCGCATGGCTGATAGTATGAAAAGTGCGCTTCTTGATTCTTTTGTAGAATTCAAAGAATTCAAGAATATCGACCGCCCCACATTGATGCGTGTTCTCGAAGATGTATTCAGAACCATCATCCGTAAAAAGTACGGATCTGATGAGAATTTTGACATCATCGTGAATACGGAGCAAGGGGACTTAGAGATTTGGCGTACGCGAGAAGTTGTTGCAGATAGTGATTTTGTGGATACCAATACACAGATCCCGCTTTCTGTAGCCCAAAAAGAAGACGAAGACTTGGAAGTAGAGGATGAATACTACGACCGAGTTTTGATAAAAGATTTCGGAAGACGTTCTGTTCTTGCCGCTGGGCAGACTTTGCGCTCTAGAATCTTGGAGTTGCAAAAAGATGAACTGTATCGGAAGTATAGTGAGCGCATCGGTGATATCATCACTGGCGAAGTATACCAGATATGGAAACGTGAAATGCTCGTTCTTGATGAAGAGGGCAATGAGTTGATCCTCCCTCGCGGGGAGCAGATCCGCTCTGATTATTACAAGAAAGGGGATACCATACGTGCTATCGTTAAGCGCGTTGACCTGCGTAATAATTCGCCTCGTATCATCTTGTCCAGGACGGATAACACTTTCTTGGCGAAACTCCTTGAATTAGAAGTTCCTGAGATTTTCGACGGCATCATCGCTATCAAGCGAATTGCCCGCGAGCCAGGAGAAAGAGCAAAGGTAGCCGTTGAGTCTTTTGACGATAGGATAGACCCTATCGGTGCTTGTGTAGGTATGAAAGGTTCTCGAATTCACGGTATCGTTCGCGAATTGAGAAACGAGAATATCGACATCATCAACTTCACTAACAATGAAAGACTTTTCATTCAGCGAGCTTTAACACCTGCCCGCGTGAATGTGGTTGAGATCATGGAAGATGCCAAAAGAGTGGCAGCTTATTTAGATCCCGATCAGGTATCATTGGCGATTGGTAAAGGTGGTGTGAATATTCGTTTAGCAACAAAGTTAACAGGTTTCGAAATCGATGTTTATCGCGATGTGGATGAACAAGATGAAGAGTTTGATATCGAGCTGGACGAATTCTCAGATGAGATCGATCAGTGGGTGATCAATGTCTTAAAAAGCATTGGTTGCGACACGGCGAGAAGTGTGCTGAATATGGATAGAAATGCTTTGATTCGTCGTTCTGATCTTGAAGAAGAAACGATTGATGAGATCATTTCTATTTTGACGGTTGAATTTGAAGAGAATCAAGCTAATACATCATCGGACGAAGAGGAAGACAATGAGGCTGAGGCTGATACTTCCAACGAATGATCATCTTGACATAGTGTGCAGAATCAAGATCCTAATAGGAATCAAGAAGGCGGAACCCAAGAAACGGGTTCGATCTTCAATAAAATAACTCAGTTTTTCTCTAGTATGGCGGGAGGCAAGAAAATAACCCTTATGAAAGCGGTCAAGGAGTTCAATGTCGGTATGACTACCGTCGTTGAGCACTTGCACAAAGAGGGCTTTGTGGAGGTCGTTGCGCGACCTAATACAAAGCTCACTCCCGATATGTATGAGGCGCTACAGAAGAAGTTCAACAAGAGCAAGGCTCTTAAAGAACGGGCGGAGCAAATCGAGGTCGGCTTTAAAAAGAAGACCATTGAGCCGCCAATAGAACCACCTGCTGAAACAGCTACACCTCCTGCTACTACGGAGAAGAAGGCTGAAGAAAGTACGGTTGTCGAAAGTGCTAAACCAGAGGAGGACAAGTCTACTACAGTAGAGGCGAAGGTGGAAAGTACCACTTCCGAGCCTGCTCCAACAGCCGTGCCTGAAGAGAAGGTCGAAGCACCAAAACCGGAAACGCCTGCTGCTGCTCCCATTGATAAAGTAGAAGAAACTATTATAGAAACACCAACACTTACGGCACAACCCAAAGAGATTGTTCCGCCAGTAGAAGTTGAGCAACCAAAGCCAAGCGTTGAGGCAAAAGAGTTGCCAACAGTAAAAGAAGAGGAACCTAAACCTCAGGTAAAATCTTCTGAGCCAGAAACGGCTCCTACTCCTACTCCTGAAGTAAAAGAGGAACTGCCTCCAGCTCCTACTCCTGTCTCATCCCCTGTTGATGAGGACAAAAGCAAAGCCGAAGCCGAACCTAAATCGTCTGCGTTAAAAGATGTTGCTAAAGACAGCCCTAAAGAAAAGGTGTCTGAAAAGCCTTCTGATTCAAAAGACAAAGCTCCTGAAGTAACTGCTTCCCCACTTAAAGTTTTGGGAAAGGTAGATCTGGATGCGATCAAGTCTAATAATTCAGGTGGTGGCAATAAGAAAGGCAGTAAAGACAATGACCGCCAAAAGAAAGGAGGCGGGAATTCGGATAGAAGAGGAGATAATAGATCAAAGCAATCTGCTAACAGATCTGACCAACAAGGAGCGAACAAGAATAAGAAGAAGAATAAACAGAAGAATAAGAAAGACCGAAACGATAATAATTCGGGCTCTTCTTTTTCTTTTGATAGAAAACCCGATCAGCCTAAGAAACCTAAAACAATAAGTGACGTAACCAGTACTCCTACAACTGAACCTCCTGTGGATCCAGTTAAAAGAGAGGTGCCAAAACTGGCTGGTTTCAAGGTAGTAGGTAAGATTGACCTTAAGAAAAACGAACCCCAACCAAAGCCCAAGCGCAAGCGTAAGCGTATCATAAAAACCGCTGATGGTAGTAGAACTACCGTTCCTGCGAAGAGTAGTGGTCGTAAAGGCGGCGGTGGCGGTAATTCATCTGGTGGCGGTGGTGGCGATCGCCGTCGGTCTAACAACCGAGGAAACAAAGGTCCAGGGCGTGGTAGAAATGCGGGTCCAACGGTATCTGAGGTTTCAGAAAAGGAAATTCAAGACAAGATCAAAGCTACCATGGCCAAAATGGCTGGTGGCGGTAGTCTTAGATCGAAGAGTGCCGGACGGGTTAGAAAACGTAAACAGAAAAAAGAACAGGCTGCTTTAAGAGGCGTTGAAAATGTCGAAGAAAAGCAGCACCTACAGGTAACCGAGTTCATTCAAGCGAATGAATTAGCGAAGTTGATGGACATCTCGGTTACTGATATCATCACCACTTGTTTCAACTTGGGTATCATCGTTTCGATCAACCAGCGTTTGGATGCGGAGGTGATCGAATTAGTTACCGAAGAGTTCGGCTATACCGTTGAGTTCATTGATGTTGCGGAACAAGAGGAATTCATAGAAGAGGAAGATGATGATCCAGAAGATTTAGAACCACGTTCACCGATCGTCACCATTATGGGACACGTTGATCACGGTAAAACTTCCTTACTGGATTACTTGCGAAATGCGAATGTAGCAGCAGGAGAGGCTGGGGGTATTACCCAGCACATCGGTGCATATGAAGTTAGAACAGAAGATGGTCAACGCATCACCTTCTTAGATACACCGGGTCACGAAGCCTTTACGGCGATGCGTGCTCGTGGTGCGAAGGTGACGGATGTGACCATCATTGTGATCGCTGCTGATGACAGCATCATGCCGCAGACCAAAGAGGCGATCAGCCACGCACAAGCGGCAGGTGTTCCTATGATTTTCGCGATCAACAAAATAGATAAAGATGGTGCTGATCCAGAACGAATCAAGTCTGAATTGGCACAAATGAACCTATTAGTAGAAGACTGGGGTGGTGAATACCAAAGCCAAGACATCTCTGCTAAAATGGGTACGAATATCGATGAGCTACTTGAAAAAGTATTGCTACAGGCGGAGATGTTAGAACTCAAAGCTAACCCTGAACGCCCGGCAATAGGTACGGTCATTGAAGCCTCTCTGGATAAAGGACGTGGTTTCATAAGTACGATCTTAGTTCAAAAAGGATCACTGAAAATCGGTGACATCATCTTAGCAGGACAGTTCAGTGGTCGTGTGAAGGCAATGTTCAACGAGCGAGGTAAAAAGGTTAAAGTAGCAGGTCCTTCTGCTCCCGTTTTGACCTTAGGTTTGAATGGTGCCCCTCAAGCTGGTGATAAGGTGCGTGTAATGGATTCTGAGCAAGAAGCACGTGCTATTGCTACCAAGCGTTCTCAGATCTTACGCTCTCAGCAACAACGTGCGAACAAGCACATTACGCTTGATGAGATTGGTCGTCGTTTAGCATTGGGAGATTTCCAAGAGTTGAACTTGATCGTAAAAGGAGATGTGGATGGTTCCGTACAGGCACTATCAGACTCTCTATTGAAACTAAGTACAGCAGAGATCCAAGTGAATATCATTCACCGTTCTGTTGGTGCGATCAAGGAGAGCGATGTGCTTTTAGCAACCGCTTCCGATGCGATCATCGTTGGTTTCCAGGTAAGACCTACGCCGAATGCGCGTAAGCAAGCTGAAAACGAGAACATCGATATCCGTCTGTATTCGATCATTTACGATGCGATCGATGAGATCAAGTCGGCGATGGAGGGTATGTTGAAGCCGAAGGTGGAAGAACGCTTTGTTTGTAATATCGAGGTACGTAATACCTTTAAGATCAGTAAAGTGGGTACGATCGCTGGTTGTGTCGTTATGGAAGGTAAAGTCAATAAAGACACGAAGATCCGCTTGATCAGAGATGGTGTAGTGGCTTATACGGGTACGATCGATACGCTACGCAGATTTAAAGACGAGGCGAAAGAAGTACTTCCTGGTCAGGAATGTGGTATCAGCATCAAGAACTACAACGATATCAAAGTTGGTGATATCATTGAGGGTTACGAAGAAATCGAAATCAAGCGTACGCTTAAATAAGCAGCTTATTTCTAAGCGAATAATGATTCAAAAAACGGCGACACTGGGCTTCAGTGTCGCCGTTTTTTTGTGCCTTTACTTTGTATCTTGGCCGATATGGATTTGCGATGGATTCACATCCATCGCTTTGATATTTCGTCTTTTTGGGACTCCTTGGGGCATGATTCTGAATCTTACCCATTTTTGACTTTGACTTGGATTGGTATTAAGTACCCGGACAAAAATAATCGTTGCTTCTGACTTGCTCTTTTAGCCGTATCCTGCGTTATGAAAAGCCTCATTTAGCGCTGCTATATCTCGTTTTTCATGCCTTGGCTACAACTAAAATAGCTGCGCCATAAG
>JAHDGT010000563.1 GCA_020631675.1 Bacteroidota bacterium | reverse complement strand
TGATTCTGTCATCGGCAGCCGATCAGTCTCGACGACGACTTCTTCTATATCAAAGCCCATATGTCTTTTAATATAAGCTTTGATACAATCTTGAATACCTTCCCAAGAAAGATCCTCATCTGGGTGATAAATAGTCACAAAAGAGGGGTGAAAACCTTTCTCATTTTTGGGTAAATCAATGTAATCTACTATCTCACGATAATCTTTATGATCTCTACTTTGATCATAACTATAAATGAATTCAATACTATTTTTACTTAATAAATCCGAATAATGATCACACTCCTCCTTGTCTACTGCTTCGTATTCACCGGTTTTAGGATTTTTTTTTCTTAAACATTCACTCCAAAATAGCTCTTCTTTATATGAACCCTTTGAATCAATGATCGTCCAAAAAAGAAGGTTGCCATTTGCATCTAAAACACTTATGTCTTCACTGTTACAGGGTTTTCCTATACCGTAATAGGTTTTTAAAAGCGTGTAGTAAAAAGTTTCAACGATTACTTTTTTGTATGCATATCTATTCCCCCGAATATACAATCAAGAACTAAAAAGCACACCATCAAATGGTGTGCTTAATTTATTTTAACAATTTAAATTTCAGTTACTTCCCTATACAAAAGTTCCTGAATATATTATCAAGCAAGTCGTCTGTTGTCACTTGACCAGTGATGGTTCCCAAATGATGCAAGGAGGTTCTAATGTCTAAGGATAAGAGATCTCCTGTCATTTGTAGTCCGATGCCTTTTTTCACATCTTCTAAGGCGGCATCGGCTTTGGTGAGGGCTTCGTAGTGGCGCAGATTGCTCACTACTACATCTCCTGTTTGTACTTTTTGGTCTAAGACCAAGTCTTTTAATGCATTTTTGAGTGGCTCTAAAGCAGTACCCTCTTTAGCACTTAATAATAGGCTGGGCAGCGTGTTTTGAGCAGTAAAAGAAGCTCGCTGATCAGCGGTAGCAATATCGGTTTTATTGGCAACGATCAAGAGTGGGGCCTCCCCTATTTTATTTTTTAATTGGCTTAGATCCGCTTCTAGTTCTGCTTGAGTCGCACTGCTCAGGTCAAACATATAAATAACGATCGCTGAATTTTCGATCTGATCCATGGTGCGCTTGATCCCGATCGCTTCAATGGTGTCTGTTGCTTCGCGAATACCCGCTGTATCAATAAAACGGAAAGGAATACCATCTATGTTCAGCGTTTCTTCAATGGTATCACGGGTAGTGCCTGCTATCGGACTAACAATGGCGCGTTCTTCTTGTAAAAGGGCATTCAGCAGCGTTGATTTACCGGCATTAGGGCGGCCAGCGATCACGGTGGTTACCCCATTGCGAATCACATTACCCAATTTAAAAGAGCTGATCAATGGGCGAAGTAATTGTTGTACTTCATCTACTAATGCCAAGAGGTCATTTCGATCGGCGAACTCCACATCTTCCTCACCAAAATCCAGTTCTAGTTCGATCATGGAGGCGAAGTGGATCAAACGCTGTCGCAGCTCGTCAATTCGCTTGCTGAAACCGCCTCGCATTTGCTTTATGGCCAGATCGTGCGCTGCGGCAGAATCACTAGCGATCAGATCTGCGACCGCCTCCGCTTGGCTGAGATCCATTTGCCCGTTCATAAAAGCCCGCAATGTGAACTCCCCACCTTTTGCCAGACGTGCGCCCGCTGCTAAAAACAGCTCTACTACTCGCTGTAATATGTAGGGAGAGCCGTGGCAACTCACCTCTACCACATCTTCTCTGGTATACGAATTCGGACCTTTGAATAAGCCTACAACGACTTCATCCACTAGTTCTTCTCTTGTAGCTCTTAGGCTGCCAAAATGTAGGGTGTGACTCTCTTGCTCTCGTAATCTTTTACCATAAAAGTAACGATCACAAATGGCAATGGCATCCTTGCCAGATAGTCGTACCACGCCTATCGCGCCTACACCTGGCGGGGTGCTAATGGCAACAATGGTATCATTCTGATCGGCATTGAGGAAGATGGACATGTACGGTTTACTGGTTTATTTACTGCAAAATTAAAATCAAACTGAAGAATCCTAGTAAAAAGTTTTATTTACACGTAAAATTATGTCAGATTTCTTTTAGCATTTTCAGGCTGCGCCCCTCCGCGGAGCTACGGGTCGGGCTATCCGTTCTTATTAAGCGCACTGCCTGGCGGTTCGTTGCTGCCTGTTGCGGTGGCTACCTCTGGGCCGCCCCCGCAACAGGCGCACTCACTCGCCATGCAGCACACTTAATACCACTACTATCCCTCGCAGAGTCGATCAATTCAGCCAATACCTAAAAACTCAAAAAGCTGATACATTTCAACTACTACTGCTTCTGGATCTTCAGGATCAAAAACATCTAACTGGCCATTACCAAAATCAATAAAAGGGTCTTCTAATGTGGGTACAGCACCCAGTTTACCGATCT
>JAHDGT010000052.1 GCA_020631675.1 Bacteroidota bacterium | reverse complement strand
ATGGGGGTGGAAGAGATCAAAGCCAAATGGGGTGGTATTGATGACCCGCTGAAGGTGATCGACATCTTGAGTATGATGGGGGATGCATCTGATAATATACCTGGTATTAAGGGGGTGGGAGAAAAAACCGCCATTAAACTGATCAAGCAGTTCGGGGATATGGATGGTATGTACGAACGGACGGAGGAGATCAAAGGGAAGCTGCGGGAGAAGGTGGAGACGGCTAAGGAGATGGCGTACATCAGCAAGGAATTGGCGACCATTGTATTGGATGTGCCGATCGACTATAAGCCGGAGCAGTATGACATCAGTGCGATCGACGTGCCTGCTTTAACGGCTATCTTCCAGGAGTTGGAGTTTCGTTCTTTGGGGAAACGTTTTCTAGGGGACAGCTATGAGGTGCTTCCTAAGGGAGGGAAAAGCCCGGTTAACGCTCCTACTTCCGGACAAATGAGCTTGTTCGGTGGTGCAGCAGCTGCGGCTAAGCCTGCTCCACCTACTATGGAGGCTGCTACGGTCAAAGTGAAAAACATTGAAAACACACCTCATGAATATCATCTCGTAGATACGGACGAGGGCATGGAAGATCTGATCAAAAAGCTGTCTGCCCAAGAGGTGATCTGTTTTGATACGGAGACCACTTCTATTGATTCCACACAGGCGGAATTGGTGGGTTTGGCTTTTAGCTTTAAGGCTGGCGAGGCTTATTATGTGCCTACGCCTGCGGATCAGGAGGAAGCCACTGCCATTGCGAAGCGTTTTGAAGCGGTGTTGGCGAATGAAAAGATCGCAAAAGTGGGGCAGAACTTGAAGTACGACATCAAGGTCTTGCGTCGCTACGGTATAGCGGTAAAAGGCGTGCTGGAAGATACCATGTTGATCCACTATTTGATGGAGCCGAATATGCGCCATAATCTGGATTATTTGTGTGAGACCTATTTGGGCTATACGCCTGTAAAGATCGATACTTTGATCGGCAAAAAGGGCAAAAACCAATTGAGCATGCGGGATGTGCCCGTTGAAAAAGTGGTGGAATATGCGGGTGAGGATGCCGATCTGACTTTCCAATTGTACCAAAAGTTCAAGCCGGTCGCGGAAGAGGCGGAACACATGAGAAAGCTCTACTATGAAGTAGAAGGTCCGCTGGTGAATGTATTGGCGGATATGGAGAGTGAGGGCGTGGCTTTGGATGTGGATTTCTTGAACGACTATTCTGCCGTACTGGGCAAGGAGATTTTGGAAGCCAGAGATGCCATTTACGAGAAAGCGGGCACGGAATTCAATATCGGTTCTCCTAAGCAATTGGGAGAGGTTTTGTTCGAGAAGATGGGCATTAAGTATACGGGTAGTAAAACCAAAACGGGGCAGTATAAAACAGACGAAGAGAAGCTACAACGCTTATCTGCCAGCAACCCCATTGTGCAGAATATTCTGGACTATCGCGGTCTGACCAAGCTGAAGAGCACTTATGTGGATTCTTTGCCGAAAATGATCAATCCGCTAACGGGCAGGATCCATACGGTTTTCCACCAAGCCGTAGCGGCTACGGGTAGGTTGAGTAGTGCGGATCCCAATTTGCAGAATATTCCGATCCGCACGGCACGAGGTAGAGAGGTGCGTAAGGCCTTCATTCCAAGAGATAGCGAGCATGTTTTCTTGAGTGCGGATTATTCGCAGATCGAGCTGCGCTTGATGGCGCATATGAGCCAGGATCCCGCCATGCTAGAGGCCTTCCCAAATGGTTTGGATATTCATACAGCTACTGCGGGTGTACAATACCGATTTGGAATCGGTTGATGCTGAAATGCGTAGAAAGGCGAAGACGGTGAACTTTGGTATCATTTACGGCATTACGGCGCACGGACTTTCTCAGCGCATCAATATTCCGCGTAAGGAAGCGAAAGCGATCATTGAAGAGTATTTCAAACAGTATGCGGGCGTGAAAGCATTCATGGATCAATCTGTAGAACAGGTACGGGAGAAGGGCTATGCGGAAACGCTGATGGGACGCCGCCGTTATTTGAGAGACATCCACTCTAAGAATCATACCGTTCGTTCCTTCGCGGAGCGTAACGCCATCAACACTCCTATTCAGGGATCAGCGGCGGATATGATCAAGCTGGCCATGATCGCCGTACAAGCGGAAATGAAAAAGCGGGAGCTGCGATCAAAGATGATCCTACAAGTACATGATGAATTGATCTTTGATGTCTACAAACCTGAACTGGAAGAGTTAGACGATCTGGTGAAAACCTATATGAGCCAAGCAATGCCCGGCTTGAGTGTACCGATCATTGTTGAAGCCGGTCAAGGAGCGAATTGGCTGGAGGCGCATTAAATTATTCTCAAATCACCTAGCGTCCAATATGCTTCAAAGCCTCTCTAATACTCAGGGGGGCTAAATCTTCCTCGTGGGTCTGTATAAAAACGCGCACCTCATCGGGTTTGCGCTTGGCGTACTCTCGCAGCACCCAGCCGATCGACTTGTTAATGAAAAACTCACTGGAGCCGAAGTGCCTGCAAATGTATTTGTATAGCAGCTCTTGATCCAGCTCGTCTTTGTACTTCAATTGAAACAGTATGGAGGTACGGATCAACCATAGGTTCTCCCCTTTATTCCACTCTTCTGTGCGACTTAGTCGTTCTTCAGGGTGCAATTGAAAGTAACGCCCTACGCCTTTGGTCGCTAAAGCATCTACCGTATCCCACCAAGCCTTTTTCACGATCAGCTCTTCCATCAAATCCAAAGTTTCCTCGTTCCAGTAACGCCAGCTTTTGAAGAGCACCTCTAAGCCCACATACTGCATTTCCCGCTCGTCATACTCCCAGCAATCTCGCAAGATGGCGTGGTGTGCTTGTCCGTATTCCTTAGCCAAAGTATGGATCGCCGCTTTGCTTAAATCCTTACGTTGAGGACTCCGTATACCGAAATAGTGGAAATGCCCTTTCATATAGGCCGACATTTTCTCGGCATATTCTACATCTTCATGATCGCCTAAAGTACGGTAGACTTCTTCTATTATTTCTTGGTACATTATTTCACGTTTTTGAGCAAATCCATCATCCAAACAGCAATATCCGCAAAAAACACAAAACCATGACAGTACTAAGCGTAAGTCGCTGATTTAGCGGTAAAAATATGTGTTTTTGGTGCTATTTTTGTTTTTATCGCTTACAGATAACTTCCTTTCTCCTCCCTTAATTTTGACTTGGTATTTCCCATTCAAGAAAGCACCACTATACATGCTATCCATCCGCACATTTTTCTATTGCCTGATCATTGGCATTATGTGTTTCGCGCACAGCAGTGAACTGCATGCGCAGTTCTCACCAGAGGTGCTGGGGAAAAAGGGCTACACCTTCGCTAACTTCACGCCAGATGGAGAATATGTGGTTACCGCTTCTGGTAAGAAATCGGCCGAGCTGTGGAAATCCACTGGAGAAAAAGTCTACACCTTCCGCAAACATATGGCGCCTATCAAGGCGGTCAACTTCAACTTTTTGCCGCATCGCAAACTGATCGTGACCATGTCTACCGACAACCAAATTCACTTTTGGGAGATGGTCAATGGTTCGGTGCAGCCTATGGAAAACGATTGGCTGGGTAAGAAATTCAAAAAAGACTTACGCAAATCTACTTACCTCAACTTTTCCGATGATGGTAACTTCATTGTTTTAGCGGGTAAAGACGGCAAAGCAAGGGTTTGGTCGATCAACGAAGAACGCATGGGTGTTTTAACCGGTCACTTTAACGGATTGACCGCCGCGAATTTCTCTCCTGACGGCAAATACATCGCTACGGCTTCTAAAGACAATACAGCCCGTTTATGGACACGCCAAGGTCGCTTGATCAAGGTATTCAATGGGCATAAAGGAGATGTGACCTCTGTTACCTTCTCCCCTGATGGCAAACAGTTGCTCACGGCTTCTGAAGATAAAACCGCTAAACTGTGGAACTTGGACGGCAAAGTCAATCGCACCTTCCACGGACATGTGGATCCTTTGAGTTCCGCCAGCTTCTTCTCTGATGGCAAGCACATTATTACTGCTTCGATCAGTAAAACCCTCATGCTATGGAAAATAGACAATGAGCAAGAGGTGCGTAAATTCAGAGGGCAAAAGGGCTGGGTGACCGCTATGAATTATAGTGATGAGAACCTACGCGTGATTCGCTCTGCCAGTAAAAAAAGTAATACCACTTACGAAGTCGCTAAGGTCTTCGCTCCTGCTGAGCGTCAGAAACCATTGGTTTTCGAGCAAGTCGGCTATAAGGAAGTCGCTAGTGTTGACGATACGCCCATGCGTATACAGACCACCGACCTCCGCCATCAAAAGCCCATGCTGATACCAGACATTCCGCCTATGCGTGTTTGGGCGGTTATCGTGGGTATTTCTGATTATCCCCACATCTCTCCTTTAGAGTATGCCGATGATGATGCCTACCATATGTACGCCTATCTACGCAGCCCTGAAGGTGGTGCGGTTCCTGAAGAAAACATCAAATTATTAATTGATCAAGATGCCACTGAAGCCACCATATCCGCTGCTTTGCGGCAAATGGCTGGTCAAGCGGGCAAAAATGACATGCTCCTTTTCTTCTTTACCGGTCATGCGAAAGAAGGTGAACTGCTGCCACATGATTTCAATGGCGTTCGCAACCGCATTTCCAATAGTAAAGTCGTTTGGCTACTAGACGAAAGCCAAGCAAAACACAAATTGTGCTTGGTCGATGCTTGCCACTCAGGCAGCTTAGGCATGTTAAGCCGTGGACCTGAAACCGTCAGCACCAACACCAACGCCAGTACCATGAGCGATCGCTACTACAGTGCCTTCGCCAATTCCACCGGTGGTGTGGCTTATATGACCTCTTCCACTGCTCGCGAAGTATCGGTCGCTTCCCATGCCTTCCGCCAAGGCGTCTTCAGCCACTACCTCATGGAAGGGCTAAAAGGCAAAGCGGATTACGACATGAATAAAGTCATTACCGTAACCGAGCTATACAATTTCATACGCCAAAAAGTAGGTGGCTATACGCTGAGAAAGCAAACACCTATGCTCTTCGGCAACCACGATCCGCATATGCCTATTGGCGTATTGCGTTGATTTTCCCTGTCATTTCTTATTTTTATTTTTGGGCGCATACCCGCAATAAAAAGGGATATTTGCTGTCTGTCGTATATTAAATTGTTGGTACGGCAAAAAAGACGTTATGATATAACGTCTCTACGTCGTGCCCCTTTTTACTGCGGGTACCGGGCTATCCGTTCTTACAAAATGGGCTATCTGGGGGTTCGTTGCTCTACTTGGCGGTGGCTACCTCTGGGCCGCCCCCGCCAAGCAGGCACTCACGCCCCATCTATCCCATTTAGTACCACTCCTATCCCTTGCGCGCGGATCCACTAATTTTGAATGAATTATTTTTGAATTTCGAATGCTATACTGAATCGCTCGTTTATGAACACACAAGACAGACAATTACTGAAAAGAAAAATAGATGACGATTTATCGCGATCTCGTCAACAACTTAGAGACTTGGAAGAGTTGACACAAGCCATTGCTCCTGACAACGCCATTGGCAGGGTCAGCAGAATGGACGCTATCAACAATAAAAGTGTTGATGAGGCTTTACTCAGAAAAGTGCGCTTAAAAATTCAACGTTTGGAAAAGGCATTGACTAAATTAGATGAGCCTAGCTTTGGTACCTGCATTCGCTGTAAAGAGCAGATCCCTGTGGCCAGATTGATTCTTTTGCCTGAGAGCGTTCGTTGTGTGAAATGTGCTTAATCAAGGCAATCGCACTCATTTGATATTATTGCTAGCCATTTCTTCGTGTAGCTTCGTGTTCTTCTTTCTTTGTGGTTAAGTCGATTATTAACTCAACACTCTTGTTAACCACAAAGAACCAATAGCACAAAGGGGCACAAAGTTTTTTTGAGGCATCAAACAAACCGTTTTAGTTTATTGCCAAGTATTTCACTGTTCAATATCATTCATCCCTTTTTATGATCATTCATCCTTCTTTTGTGGCGGCATTTAGGCAGAGCCTGTTTTTATGTACCGCTATATTGTTATTCGGTTCTTTTAGCCTGCACCTTCAAGCACAGAACATTAACAGCAATTGTACGCAGCTAGATGACTGGCTTTATTTTAATAATAGTCCGTGGTTGGAGACCATTGATTTCCAACATAGCGATCAAGTGCGCTCTGTTTATGATAAGAATAACTGTCAGCCCCTGTGGTATAATGAGTCGCAGCAATTCGCCCTCATTGAAGAACTGCAAGAATTACTCGGCAGCTCTGCCAACCCACAAACCCACCACCTGAACACCATAGCGGAGTATTATGACCAGATTCAAACCGAGCTACTTCCCTTCGGTTTGTTTGATCATTCTGTACTCTTGGAAATAGACCTTTTACTCACCGATGCCGCACTGCATTATGTAGACGGCCTATCTGTAGATATGGGAGATGCGGTCAGCTATGAGCCACAGTTGGCTCAAGCACTTTATGATGCGCTAGCAGCCAATGAATTGACCAGCTTTATATATAGTGTTGAAGATGGTAGTTACTGGATGGAAGCACCGGACATGCTAGATGCTACTATTTCAGAAGATGTGGACGCAACGAGCAAAGATGATGTTACTAAAGAAGAAGTAAAGGAAGAAGTCGAAGCAGCTGACACTAAAGTGGATAATGAAAAGAGCGATACAGCTACTAATGAAGATGCAGTTGATACCACCGAAGAAACAACTGGAAGCAGCGAAAAGAAGATCGTTGACCAGCAGCTCTTTGAGCAGTTAAGCAGCTTATCTGAAGAGAATGCCGACCAAGTAGTAGAGCAAGTGCGCCTACACCAGCCGGCCCGTTTGCAGGATTTCTATGCGGCAAGAAATTATGCGCCCGTTTGGCATAATGAAACCACTTTGATCGGCATAGCGGATCAGCTGCTATTAGCCATTGGAGCTGCTGGAGAAGACGGTCTTCGCCCTACTCGTTATCATAGTGAGACCATTTCAAACTGGATAAGGGAAATAAACAATGTATATGCCATAAGTGGTCTGAAAGTTCCGGATATAGACACCAAAATCGAATTGGTATTCACGGATGCGGCATTGCAACTGGCCCATGATTTAGTATATGGTAGATTGACTCCTAACCAGCGTCCTTATAATTGGGATGTGAATAATGATGAATTTCAGCTAACCCCTGCTTTTGAAAAAGCAGTTGAGTCTGGTGACTTATTAGGCTTCTTTGATGGTTTACGCCCACAACACCCGCAATATGCACGTTTGCGTAGCTTACTGAAATCTTTACAACAGCAAAAAGAGGAAGCTCCGCTGGTTGTTTTAGGAGAAAATGAACCTAAGTTGGAACAAGGTATGACCCATGATGGCGTAGTAGCTCTACGCGCCAGATTAGGCTTGAATAGTCAGACTTTCAATGCGGTTAAAATCGACAGTATCGCGATTCCGCCAGATGGTTACAGTGCGGATAGTGCCAGTATCGCTGCTACAATAGATTCTTTCCGCATAGAGATCGATAGCATACACGATGCTCGTGTATTTGATGGGGAAGTGAAAAGTGCTTTGATGCGCTTTCAGCGCAGTAGCGGTTTAGAGGAAGATGGCGTAGCAGGTAAAAATACCATAGGCCACTTGAACCTGTCTAATGCGGATAAGATCAAACGCATTGAATTGGATTTGGAACGCTGGCGTTGGTTGGCTCGCGATCTGGGTCCGGATCATTTACTGGCCAATATTCCCAGCTATATGCTGCATGTTACAGAAGACAGAAAGCCTGCTTTAGAAAAAGTAGTGGTAGTGGGTAAGACCTACCACAAAACCGCCACCTTCTCTGAGTTGATGTCGTATATAGAGATCAATCCGTATTGGACGGTTCCCTATAGCATCTCTACTCGTGAGATATTACCTAAGCTAAAGCGTGACCCTGGCTACTTGGGCAGAAACAATATGAAGTTGTTTTCTGGCGGTAAAAGTATTAGTCCGTATAGTGTGGACTGGTCAAGTGTTTCAAGGGGTTCATTCCGCTATAGAATACGTCAGGAGCCGGGCGATAAAAACGCCTTGGGTCGAGTGAAATTCATGTTCCCGAATCAGTACAACATTTACATACACGATACGCCTAGTAAGAAGCTATTCGCTAGGAGTCAGCGTGCTTTCAGTCATGGCTGTGTGCGTTTGAACAAACCTTTTGAGCTGGCAGAATATCTTTTATCAAAATCAGCAGCGGATAAATGGACGCCTGAAAAGATTCAGAAGACCAAAGATCGAGGGAAAAATAAACGGGTACAGCTGGAGAAGCCTTGGCCGATTCACATCTTGTATTTCACCACTTGGGTGGAAGAAGAGGGCAACACTCGGTTTTTACATGATATTTATGGGAGAAATAAGGCTTTGTCGGCAGCTTTGCGCTAGTCGAAATAGAGAGCTATTATCTTAAGCAGCGTGTAAATTAAGTTGTGATACGATGCAACACTTAGCGTTGCTAAAGTAATCTAAACAATAGCATACGGAGAAGCGTTTTGCAGTCGTTAACTATTTGGAATTAGCTCTCACCCTAATAAATCATCATCACATTACTAAACACCTATTGCTATCGACTCCCGACTGAATATATATTTAGCTGCCTATTTTAGACATAGCTGCTTGACTTTACTGTTTCTTCTTGGCTTGGGCTTTGTAACGGAAGCTTTCGCGCAGGAGGTGATTTTTTCACGTGCTCGTAAGGTGCCTAGTAAGGTGAAAGAATACGAGCTGATCGGCAGGGTCAAGGATGGGCTTGTGGTGCATAAATTCGGGGATCGCTACAATGAGTTGGAGCTGTATGATGCGAGCGATTTACAATTGAAGCAGTCGCGGGAGCTGATCTTGATGGATGATAAGCGGAGTAAGGTGTTGAAAATGATACCGTTAAAAGAAGATCTGTTAACGGTATTCAGTTTAAGGCAACGCGGTTATACTTTGGTGGTGGCTCAGAAGATCTCGCCTAATTCGGGTATGACGGTCGGTAAACCTTTGGTTTTGGATACGATCCCGAATCGTTTTACGGGCTATGATCGCAGCTGGGAATTGAAGCATTCTGTAGATCGCAAGCAGTATGTGTTAATGCGAATGGATAAGGGTTTTGAAGAGGCGGATGCGGTGCAGGTGCAGCTCTTCGATGCCGATCTGACGCTACATGACTCCTTCGAGCTTTCTATTTCATCGGATCGCAAGTTGCAGGATGTCTTGGTATCTAATGAGGGGGATTTCTTATTAGTACAGAGCAATAAAAGGCGGACTTTCAGTACGAATAGGGCGAGGGTGCAGAGCTTGTATGTTTATCATAAAAAAGCGGGTAAAACGGCTCAGGAATACGGTTTGGTGGATCTACCGCATTTATTGAATGATGTGGTGGTAAGAATTGATGAGCGGAATGATCATTTGGTTTTCGGCGGTTTTTATGCGGAAAAGCAGAGTTCCGCGGCGGCGGGCTATTTCTTTACTCGTTTAGACATTGCCACGGGTAAAGGACAGGGACGCATTTTCGAGCATTTCCCGAATGATTGGGTCACCTCTAATAAGCGAGATCGCAATGCTTCACGACCGGCTCACATAGGCAGTATCGTACATAATTTAACGGTTAAGGAGTTGCTGCCTCGTAATGATGGCGGAGCTTTGATCATAGGAGAAACCGTACACGAAATGGAACGCAGCATACCTCGTTCTAATTTCGACTCGAATTTTTCACGTCAATTCGTGGAAGTGAATAATTATTATCACGATGACATCATTGTGATCTGCTTAAACCCTGATGGTACTATTTTCTGGAGTAAGGTTTTATTTAAGAAGCAATATTCTGAAGGCGATGGTGGGTATTTCGCTTCTTTCGGGATGCATAATAGACGCAGCCAATTGCATTTGCTTTTCAATGAGAATGTTTCTTTGAATGGCAAGTTGAGCAGCTATATTTTACAGAGTGACGGCAGCTCTGACATCACGAGCTTGATCGATCTGAATGATTATCAAGTGATCGCTGCCCCCCGCTATTGCAAGCAGCTTTCTTTTGAAGAAGTGGTGATTCCTGCCTTCAATCAGCGCAATGAATTTTTATTGATGTTGTTGCGATTTGATCAGGGGGCACCGTAATCAAATGCCTCTGCAAATTGATTTCTTCGTGGGCGGGAGCACACACGGGTGCTCCTCTACACAATGATTTGGGAAGATTACGAATAATCCCCCTGCTATATTTTAATTGATTTCTTCGTAGGCGGGAGGACACACGGGTCCTCCCCTACAACTTCTTTGTTATCTGCCGCGGTTGGCAAGGCTGGGATCTATGGCTAGAGCTTGTTGGTAGTATTGTTGGGCTTTTTCTGTTTGCCCTAAATTATTATAGGTGATACTTAGATTGAGCAACACCTTCGCATTAGTAGGGGCTTTTTCCAAAGCTTTGAAATTTACCTCAAGTGCTTTCTCATAATCTCCTGACATACCATAAACGATGGCTAAGTCTTGGTATGAACCCACATCCGCATCTGGATAGGTGATCGCTTGCTCGAAGTAGCGTGCTGCATTTGCCAGATCATTTTTCTTTCTTCCGTAGAGTATACCCAGTGCATCGAAAGGTAAAGAGGTATTCAAACCAGGACGGCTAATGATACTCTGCTCAATGAAACTGATCATTTTATTGACCGATTTTCCGTCTGCCGCCTCTGCTATCATAGATATGTTTTTCTGTACTTGCGGGTGATTGGGGTTGTTATCCAGTAAAGGTGAATAGTACTTTAAAGCGGTATCAAAATCTTGATCTAATTCTACGGCCGCATTACCTCTTAATAAGAGTGCATTAGGATTGGAAGGGTAGAGTACTAGAGCTTTATCCAAGTATTTAATGGCTCGTGTAACTCTTTTGCGCTTTTGATTTTGGTCTTTTACATTTTCTATTCCTTCCAATAACACACCTCCGGCAGAGGTATTCACTTTTGTACTATTTGGTGAGTTCTCTACATCTGTCAGGAATAGCGTGCGATTACTTTCCCAAGCAGGTACTCTGATCATAGTACGCACCACATAAGCGGATAGGAGTAGTCCGAAAGCAGCCAATGCTATAGTTGGGATGTTAGAAGCTGTAGTTGTCTGGCTGTCGTTTGAGCGTTTATTCAACCAATCGGGTAGCCACCTGCCTATAGCTAAAGCAGCGATCAGACAGAAGCCGATAGACGGGATGTACAAGAAACGCTCATTCATGAACGTACCGATAGAAATCACCACATTACTCACTATGGATAGGGTGATGATGTAGAAGGCGATACCGTAGGCCCATGCTTGCTTTTTATAGATGCCCCAGAGTGCTGCCAAACCCATGATCGCGTATAAGGCGAAAGAAGCAATGGCCCTAAGATCTCCCCAGCCGATGATCGGAATTTGCTTGGGGTAATAATCATGCGTTAACACCAAAGGAGCGAACAGTAGTTTTACGTATAGCCCGAGGGTATAGAATACCGTTGCATACTTTTCTCCTGTAGTAGCATTGAGGAAGGGGTCGTTCAATAGTTCTTGTGCGACCACTTCTCCAGAACCTAAGACATAGCCCAGTACTTGATAGCGAATAAAGAAGAAGATCGCTGTTACGATCAAAAGCGGACTCAAGGCTTTGATATGGTCTGATAAATTGGCGTCCGTAAAATAGTAGAGTGTTAAAGGCACTACTGCCAAGAAGGTGATGGGACTTTCTTTACTCATCATGGCCAGAAAAAATGCCAATGCCGTGAATAATAAATACTTGAATTGCTTGGTATCTATATAGCGTAGGCTATTCCAAAGGGTCAGCAGTGAGAATAGTAGGGCGAGTATCTCCACTCTACCCTTTATGTTTGCGATCACTTCAGAGTGCAGTGGGTGAGCAACGAATAAAGCGGTTGTGATGAAGGGTATTCCCCAATACCACTTATTGTTCTGCTCAGAGCGAAATAGTCGCCTTAACACTCTAAACAGTATTAAAGCGGTCAAGCCGTAGAGTAAAACATTGATCAGATGTGTTAGTCCGGGTTTTTCACCAAAGAGCTGGTATTCGATCGCATAGGTAACGATAGCAAGTGGGCGGTATCTGCCTCCTTCTAAGAGTTCTTTCTGTTGACCCCAAAAGCCTACTAAGCTTTCTTTGGTCAAGATGTCATCTATACCGCTAAAGCCTTGCTTGGTAAATTGATTGGAGGTGATATAAAGCTGATCGTCTAAAACATAACCAAAGGTGATGCTATAGGCGTACAATATAAAAGCCAATAAGAACAAAGCGATAGCCGCCATTCTATGCTGCTTGCGCTTAGGATCGACCAACTTTTTCCTAGCTTGGGGTTTTGCTGTGGTATTGTTATTGGTCTTGGCTTTATTCGTCGCCTTTGATTTTTTATCCTTTTTGGCCATGGTATAGTATAGTAGTGTTTATCATGAACAGTTTTGCAGTGCTTGAAAATGATCGCCTCAAATGCGGGCGACCACAAGGGCCGCCCCTACAAATAGGAAAAGCCAAGGCTACACTTGAGGTAGTTTATTTCTCTTCGCCTTCTACCTTTTCCAATCTATTGATCATGATATTTTGGCGTGCCTCTTCCGCTGCTCCTTTTTTGGCCGCAGCTGATAAGCTTTTTAGACCTTCTTCATACTGAGGTCCTAACTCCCTTTCTAACATGATTCCGAAGAACTTAGCAATAGGGTTCATACCTAATTCCGTATCAAAAGCCCAAGTTGCTTTTGTAGCACTAGGAACAACTTCGAAAGTCCACGTACCAGTAGCCTGTCCCTGGGCACCGAAATCTATATGCGTTTTCACCGATTTGTCTTTTCTGCTGTCGGTGATTTTCATTGTGCCTTTACCCGTTTTCTCTCCTTCCCAACTGTAGGCAGCTCCTTTACCTGCCTCCGGCCCGCTATAGGTTATTTTCATATCGGGATCCATCTTGAACCAAGGCGACCAGTTTTCCCAGTTCTTCAACGTATTCACTTGGTCATAAACCGCACCGATTGGTGCCTCGATGACTATGCTTCGCTCCATATGCTTTTCGCTGGGTAAGAATAGGCTAACGATACAAAGTATAGCAATGAGTGCAACTAAGAAAAATGCGAGTCCTTTAATAAATCTCATGGCTGTTTTATTTACAGGATGATAAGTAGCTCATCAAAATTAAGGAATCTAAGAGACAAGTACCCAGACAAAACAACCATAATCAGGGCTTGCGTTCTACGGGCACCGCATGCCTGAGATGTGTCTCATAATGCGATAGCATCTCTTCAAGACTTAGCACCCCTCTTTTTCTAAACGGAATATGTTTCCCGACCATAAACAAAGTTTCGGGAACAGCCCGAAGTCCGAATCGATAAATCAAACGGTCGAATTCATCTGTATCCACCATTGCCATTAGCGGGAATTCAAGTTTTGACATCTCCCCTTTCGTATAGCGAGCTTCCATTTCTGTAATGAATCTGGAGAAAATGGGCAAGAATCTGCGACAAGGTCCACACCAACTGGCTTGAAATAAGATGATGGCTTTTTTTCTGGGTCTTAAAATCTCATCAATAAATTCCTGATCCGATAACAGTCGAATGTTAGCTGGTATTTCCATATTGTTTAGCTGGAGAGGCTTGTTCAGAGTTGGGGAAGCTTGTCAGGACTAAGCAGATGCTCCTTCAATAGCTTTTAGAATCACGGCACAAGCACTGCGAATCTGTTCTTCGGTAATGATCAAGGGTGGAGCGATACGAAGGCAATTGGGGGCGAATAGAAACCAATCGGTTATAACACCATTGGCGATACAGTTATCAATCACTTTTTTGTTGAAGTCATAATCTTCAAACTCAAGCGCCATCATCAGTCCTTTATTTCGGACCGCTTTGATGGATGGGTGGCGAAGTAAAGATTTGAATAGTGCTGCCTTCTCTCCTACCCCATTGATCAAATGTGGTTCTTCTAGTAAACACTCTAAAGTTGCTAGTGCTGCCGCACTGGACACAGGATGCCCGCCAAATGTAGTGATGTGCCCTAAGACCGGATTATCCTGAAAAACAGTCATCATTTCAGCTGAGGCGATGAAAGCACCTATAGGCATTCCGCCTCCCATTCCCTTTGCCAGAAGAAGAATGTCTGGCTCTACCTCTACTGCTTGGAAAGCGAATAGGCTACCTGTTCTTCCATAACCCGTTTGAATTTCATCGAAGATCAGCAATGCTCCTACTTGCGTACACCTTTCTCTCAATGCCAATAAGAAGCAGGCATCCGGCGGGGTCACACCACTTTCAGCCTGTACAGGCTCACAGATCACACAGGCGGTTCGCTCTGTGATCTGTTCTAGTTGATCTACTTGATTGTAATCTAAGTGGCGTACATCAGGCAAAAGCGGTCTATAAGCTTGTCGGAAATACTCATCACCAAGTAAGCTCAATGAACCATGTGTACTACCGTGATAGGATTTATTGAATCCGACTAATTCTGTACGACCTGTATAACGCTTTGCCAGTTTCAAAGCGCCCTCAGTAGCTTCTGTGCCTGAATTAACTAGGTAAACGCTATTTAAGTGGTCAGGTAGTTGTTCAACTAGCAGACTACTTAATTTGACTTGTGGGTAGTGTACATATTCTCCATACACCATTAAGTGCATGAAGTCTTTTGCCTGTTCTGTAACAGCTTTTACAATTCTGGGATGGCAATGACCTAAGTTACTTACACTAATGCCACTGATCAGATCCAACCATTTTTCACCATTAGGGCTGTATATGTACATACCCTCGGCCTTATTCACTTCCAGTAGTAAAGGCGCATCACTGGTTTGCGCAACATGTTTTAAAAAGAGCTGTCTTTGAGTGAGCATATTAGACTAGTGCGGAATCGAACCAATCATTCACTCGATCGGTCTCTTCTTTATGATAGTTTTCATCTTGGTGGAAGAAAGCATGTCTTTCTGTACAGTACTTATATTCTTTCGCCCATTCTTGATGATTCGCACAAAGGTCGGAAATGGATTTCATAATAAAATGGATTTCCGCATCCGTCATTACCGGATGTATCGACAGGCGCACCCATCCTGGTTTATCGGTTAAATCCCCTTCGTCGATTTTGCAGGTGATCTGTTCGGATTGCTGTTTGTCCACGTTCAGGAGATAATGTCCGTAAGTTCCCGCACAAGAGCAACCACCACGTACCTGTATACCAAAACGGTCATTCAGCATGCGCACGGCTAAATTATAGTGTAAGTCTTCGATATAGAATGAGACGACTCCTAAACGCTTCCTGTGTTGACTGGCCAAGATATGTAGGTTAGGCAGTTGATCCATATATTTCCATATGATGGTCAGTAACTCTTGTTCTCTATCCCATATTCGATCCACGCCCATTTGCTCCTTTAATTTGACACATAGCGCCGTTTTAATGGTTTGCAAAAAAGCAGGCGTTCCCCCATCTTCTCTTGCTTGTATATCATCAATGTATTTGTGTTCTCCCC
>JAHDGT010000562.1 GCA_020631675.1 Bacteroidota bacterium | reverse complement strand
AACGGATAGCCCGACCACGCAGTTAAAGGCTGCGCCTTTCAGACGTAAGACATAAGACGCAAGACATAAGAATCGTGCCTTATGCCGATTCTTTGGGTCGTTTTTCCGCGCAGGCTTTTATTGCGTGGATGCGCCCTGCAATTAAAAAATCGTTCGACGAATAGCATAAGATGATCACTAAAGCTAAACAAAAGCTCATACAGTCGCTCAAAGTTAAAAAATACAGAAAGAAGCATGCCGCTTTTGTAGTGGAAGGGAGTAAATCTGTTTTGGAGTTGCTGCGTTCTTCTTTGACGGTTTTGAAGGTGTATGCGTTGCCTGAGTGGGCGGAGGCGCATGCTGTGGAATTGCGAAAACAAGGTATTGAGGTGAGTTTGGCGAAGCAAAGGGAGCTGCAAGGGGCTTCGTTTTTAAGTACGGCGGATCAGGTGATCGCGATCGCCCGTTTGCCCGAAGAAAATTTATTGGAATCGCATATTACTAAGGGTTTGACGCTCGTTTTAGATGGGGTGCGTGATCCCGGCAATTTGGGCACGATCATTAGAACGGCGGATTGGTTCGGGATACGGCACATCGTCTGCTCGGAAGATTGTGTGGATGCCTATAACCCAAAGGTAGTGCGGGCGACGATGGGGAGTTTGTTTCGTTCTAATTTGTGTTATCTCGAACTGGCTGATTTGTTTGCTCGTTTTAAAGAGGTACCGGTTTGCGCGGCGGTCTTGAATGGGCATAATGCCTTTGAATTCAAGTTTCCGAAGCCTGCTTTTTTGGTGATCGGTAATGAGTCTAATGGGGTGCAAGCGGCTACGAAAGCGCATTTGACGCATGCGGTAACGATCCCAAGAATCGGCAAGGCGGAGAGTTTGAATGCGGCGGTCGCGGCGGGTTTGCTTTGTGCTTTGGCGATGAAATGATCTTAGACTCAAGACATGAGACATGAGACATGAGACTCTGGCGTTTTCTTTTCAATCTATTTTTTTGATGCGTAAGTTTCTTTCTTTTTACTTCTGCTTTATCTTTCTTTCTGTACTATTTCTTTCTTCCTGTGAAGAAGTACCCAAAGAGACGCTAAGCGGCACTTGGCATTTGATCAAATACAAGAATTTGATCGGGGGGGCGACGGGTTTCGAGCCTAAGATCGGTACGGATACGGCACAGATCGACCGACCGATCATCATTACTTTTTCTGATGATGGCTTTACGGGTAGCTTCACCGCACAGACGGTGCATCACGAGTTAAGCGGCGACTATGAGATCGCGGAAGACGATCGCTTAACGATTGAAAATTTTGCCAGTACGGGGGTGGATTATGAGTATTGGGGTAATAAATTCCATACGGGCATGCAGAGCTTGGTGCGCTATGAACGCCGTAGAAATAAAATCTGCCTGTGGTTCAATAATGGTAGAGAACGCATGACTTTGGAGGCTTGGGAGGAATAAAACCAAACCTACATACTTGACCATATTAGACCGCTATACTTCAGCGACATAACGAAATCTTATGTCTTACGTCTTAAATCTTATGTCTTTTTAATTATTCTAATCTTACTTTCAATTCAAAATTCCCGTCGCCTTTGAAAGAGCGTACTTTGATGTAGTAATCGCCAGATTCGGGATCTTCTAAGATGATTTTTTCATTGCTGTTGGCAGAGATGGCTCGCTTATCATATTTATGCTTTGAAGGAACGCCATCCCGCTTCAAATAGAGATCGAAATCTGTTTTGTTATCGTTATTGGCTAACTCTACCACCAACTTTTTACCCAAGCTGATTTTGAACACCTTCTCATCCATTGGTCCGCTTAGTGCATCTTTGGCCGACCATGAAGTTTGCAGTGCGGTCAATTTGCCTTTTCTGTCTTTTTGAGGGGCATCTGTTTGAACTAAGCCAGCATTGTCCTCCGCATTATTATCTGCTTCACTTCCAGAGCTCGTACCACCACTATCAGAAGTATTTCCTGTGGGTAGATCCAGATCCCAGACATCCTCTTCAGTATTGATATCAGTGCCAGTCTCAGTGCCAGTTTCCGTACCTAATTCCGTTTCATTACCTTCTGAGCTTAAGTCAAGATCCGTATTCGTACCCGTACCCGTACCCGTACCCGTCGTTCCCGTACCTATGTCCGTATTTGTGCTTGAATCTGTTCCCGTTTCGGGTTCAGGTGGAGCAACTGGCTCGCTAATAGGATTGGTCGTATTGCCTGTATTTGTCGTATTGCTATTCTCATTAGGCTCTGGATTCGGACCAAATAGATTCAAGTCGTCCTCATCATCAAAACGAAGTGCTGCGGCAAGGCTCACCGCCTCATAAGCATTCACCTTTCCATATCCGAACCATTCAGAATGCAGCGCACCCGAATCATCTTCAATATACTCTCCTTTATTGTGCTGCCAAACCCGATCTACAGTATCATCCGTAATGCGATCCGCCGTATCGATCATGAGTTGTTTCACATCCTGCGC
>JAHDGT010000561.1 GCA_020631675.1 Bacteroidota bacterium | reverse complement strand
CGTTCTCTGGCTTTGTGGTTAAAGCCTTTCTCTAAACCATCTAGTCGGAGGGAATAACCGTGTTTGCCTTGATAGGTCTCCGCGGTTTTGTAAAAGCCCAAGCTGGATTGTAGAGAACCGGGGCGATTAGAAAAATCGCGAGCGAAGTTCACGCCTGTGTTTTTACCATGAGACACCCAAGTGTGAAATAGTACTTCTCGCTCTTCTAAGTCGATGATAAACAAACGCTTTTTAGTGGAGGCTACGCTAAGATCCGCTACGGACAGTAGGTGAGGCTTATTGATCTTTGAAGAATTGGCCAGTTCATGGTGCCCCTTTAGAGCATATTTAAAAGCCTCGAAAGATAGTCCCTTATGACTCAGATCCAGATCGACATATAGTCTACGCACATAATCGGGCGCGTTCAGTTTTTGAGGGGAATACTTTGGCTTGGAACGTTCCTTAGTTTTAGTTGCCCCCTTTTGTTCGACAGTAGTTGGCGAAGTAGCTTCTTGAACGACTTCTGCTAGGGCTAGGTTTTCACGCTTAGTATCGCTTGCTTGGAGCTGGTCTTTCGTTTCCTGCAATGCGAGAGGCTGCTCACCATCGCAGCTTGTTTCTATTGTAGGCAGTATAGCACTATTGATCGCTTTTGCCGTATCACTCCCTCCTAAAAAGAGCACAAAGTTTCCCAGTGAGATAAGTACAAGAATTATCCCTAAAAATAGTTGCCGGTTGGTCATATTGAACTTAACAGGAAATAAAGGGTAAATAGTAGTGGTGGGGGATAAAATTGGAGTGGTGGTGTAAATATACAACGCAATTCCTATAATCAGGTGCTTAACAAGACGGGCTTATTAAGCTTGGGGATGATGTTCAGCTGACTGGCTGTTTCGAACAGATGCATAACAGCATCTACACCATCTGTACCTAAATCTACACTGTAATCATTAACGTACAAATTGATGTGTTGGTATAAAACCTCCGGATTCATTTCTTGAGCATATGCTTTCACATAGCTTTCGGTGCCTTTCGGGTCTTCAAATGCTTGTTGTACCGAAGCACTGAGCAGTTGTTCAAATTGCTTTTTTACTTGATCGGGTAAACTGCGTTTGATCACTATGCCACCTAAAGGAATAGGCTTTCCGGTTTCACCTTCCCAATACTCGCCCAGATCGATCAATTTGACCAAGCCTTTATCTTGATAGGTGAAACGGTTCTCGTGTATGATCAAACCAATATCCGCATCACCATTCAGCACTGCATCTTCCACTTCAGAGAAGATCAGCTCCTGTTTATTCTTCGCCTCCGGAAAAGCAAGGCTCAGTAAAAAGTTGGCTGTGGTGTATTTGCCAGGAATGGCAATGCTATGGTGTTTGATCTGATCAGGTGCGATCTCCTTTTTCGCGATCAATAGCGGGCCACAGTTTCTACCTAGTGCCGCGCCTGAACGCAATAGTTCATACTGATCCAGGACATGCCCCATCGCATGAAAACTCAATTTGGTCACATCTAATTCTCCATTGAAAGCCAATCGATTCAATGCGGCCACATCTTCTAATCTGGGACTGATTTTTAAATCTCCTGTATCTAATTTCCCATTCACCAGCGCATCGAACATAAATGTATCATTCGGGCAGGGAGAATATCCTAAACTGAGTTCCATTATTATGATGCTAGGTTGTTGTTGAAATAGTCCAAAAGTAGCTTCAAATAATCATGCAATTGATCAACGGCCAATGATAGGTGCCAATTAGATTTATCTCTATCGGCTGCCTTATTAGAGATGGACCGGATCTCGAAGTATTTTATATGCTTTGCTAAGCAGGCGTGGTGTACAGCCGCCCCTTCCATGGTCTCTACTTCAAAAGGATATAAAATGCTGTATCTATCTAAAGTTTTCTGACTGCCGCTTATGGTATTGATACTGATACCCCTTACTTGGGGTATATCTTGTATGAGAGGAACTGGCATACTTACTAAAGTGGTGTTTATGTATCTACCTCTGGTCAGTGGATATGCTTCATCATCTACGATCGACATTTGGTACATGGGTTGGAAACCTTCGTCGAATCTAGGATCCTCAGCCCCTATATCCGCAATGAACTGACTGCTCACATGCACTATTTGACCAGCCTTAAGGCTATCATGCGCACTACCTGCTATACCTATATGTAATACTAAATCAAATTGCTGAATCGCTATTAACTGCCCCATATAAAAAGCGGTACTCATCATCCCTATACCAGAAATCAATAAACGCACCTCCAAATTAGCGTGAGGTGCTAATTCAAGGGCTATTAGTTCTCCTACAACAGGATTTGACGCTATTGATAATTCATCTAATAACGGCTGTACTTCAATGGCGGTCGGGACGACGATCAGAATTCTCATCTGATTAAAATCTTATAGGGACAAAAGGCGGCAGTTCAACAAGACTTGAACTGTATTAATGAGGTAGTTTAAAGTTGCTTCAATGGGCTGTAAAATCGTCTTT
>JAHDGT010000051.1 GCA_020631675.1 Bacteroidota bacterium | reverse complement strand
AAAAATGGCTACCTCTGGGCCGCCTTTTTACGCCGCCGCTCAGGGCGCTCCTTAGCGGGTTCATTTCCACTACTATCCCTCGCGCATAACAATGAGTCCATTTTCAAATTGGCTCATTGTCTAATTTTCAAATTAATCCAAAGTCACCCCTTTCGCTCGGCGACCATTGTACTGTCTATTGTCTTTTCTGCGCATGTCCACCATTAAGAAAGAATAGCGACTTTCTGGCGAGGTATAATAGGTTCTGCCATCGTATTCTACTTTACCCACTTTTTTATTCCAAGACTCGGCCAATAGTACATACTTGCCATTGCGCTCCGGATTGGGTCCGAAATTCAGATCCCGGCCTTCGCCATTCTCAAAGCGCAGCACAAAGCTGCCTTTGCCATCTACCTGTGTTAAGATACCTGGTGTGTAAGCAGGAATGATCACCTCCTCCACTTTTTTGCCGTTCTCTATTTTGATTTTACCCGCAACGATCTCACTATTACTGTTGCTCACCTTCCGTTGAATCACAATGTCATCACTTAAATAGAACTGGATGCTCTTCAGATCCTCATTATCCCAATTTTGGTAGTCTTTCAAGTTTTCCGTGAAAGGGGTATAGTTCTTAGAGCAAGAAGACAAAACCAATAATAGGGGGATGGTCAATAAAAAAAGTGCTCGTTTCATTAGTACTAATTTTAGGTGTATGAGAGGTCGTGCGAACCAACTCTGATCAATGGATAGGTTAAGAGCGTGTTTAGCCTTTGGTAGTTTAAAGGGATGTAAAGCTGCAAAATGGTTGTAGCGGATCAGCAAAATTTTTTCAGAAAAAACACAACTGAAAAAAGGCCTGCCAATACAAGCTTATGACCCTTGAAAGATGTTAAGGTTTAGCGTGAAGCCAATTCAATAATACCTGTCGACATGCGCTCCCAGCTAAAGCGTTTTTTTTCAATTTTGCTATTCCCCTCGAAGTCGGCCGCTCTCTGTTGATCAAAAAAGTCGTGCAGGGCATCGGCGATCGCCGCTGGTTCCGGCTCTACCACATAGCCCACCTTTCCGTGGGGTACTATTTCGGGTAAGCCCCCCACCCTTGTCACCAGCATAGGTATTTCAAAATGGTAGCCCATTTGCGTGATCCCGCTTTGGGTAGCAGTACGGTAGGGTAAGGCTAAAATATCTGCTGCTCTGAAGTAATGGCGCACCTTTTCATCTGGTATGAATATGAAATCAGCCTTCACTCGATGCTTTAAGTCGAGGCTATTAATGAGGTCTTCATAAACAGATAGCTCTTCATAGCATTCACCCGCAATTAACAGCTTTATATTTGAAGCCTTAAGCCGTTCGTCTCCCATCGCCTTGATCAAAAGATCCAAGCCCTTATAATGGCGGATCAAACCGAAGAATAAAACGACCTGATCTTCTTCATGTATCCCTAGCGCTGCTCTGGCTGTTCTCTTATCTATCAATGCTCCATAGTGATCATAAATGGGATGCGGAATTTGTGCTACTGGTTTCTCAAAACCCATCTGTTTCAGGTCCTCCTCCACTGCTGCCGACATGACGATCGCCGCATCACAAGATTTCAAATAGTAGTTCGTCAGTGCGCCATCTCCGAAACGCCCTTCGTGGGGTACGACATTATGGGCGATGGACACATGCTTTAGCTGCTTGTTTTTTCTTTTTGCCAAATGGGCGATGCTGGCCATGGAAGGTGCCATCGCAGGCAACCAAAAATGAGAGATCAATAGATCCGTTTTCCATTCGCTCAGCTTTTTTGCCCCGCTACGCCAAGACAAAGGACCGATAGAGCTAAATACCCTTTCTATTATTAGGTCATCGGGGGCAGGGTCATCCGTGAATTGTGTTTTGCCGGGAAACATGAAATCCGGGTATTGCGTCGTAAAAGTCATTAAACGCAGCTGATGCCCATCAGCCAAAAAAGCCTGCGCTAATCGCTGACCAAAAGCGGCTATCCCGCCACGAAAAGGATGAGCAGGTCCGAGAACCGTTATGTTTCTGGGGGTACTCATTCGCAATCCGCACGAGTCATTTTGGTATTGCTATGTACCTGATCAATCGTACGTTGGTACATTTCCTCGTATTGAGGCAAAATCTCTTCTATTCTGAATCTATTAGCTTGTGCCAGTGCGTTTTCACGGAAGCTTGACAGCAAGTCTTCATTTTGCAAGATGTTAATGGCATTTTTAGCCATGTCTTCCACATCTCCCACTTCACTTAGATAGCCCGTTTCTCCATTAATATTGATCTCTGGTAAACCGCCTGCATTACTAGAGATCACAGGCACCTCACATGCCATAGCCTCTAAAGCGGCCAAACCAAAACTTTCGCTTTCAGAAGGCATTAGGAACAGATCCGCTACAGCCAGTAACTCACCTACAGCATCTTGTTTACCTAAGAAGCGTACATCTTGGTAGATCTCTAATTCTCTACACATTTGTTCCGCTTTTTTCCGCTCTGGTCCATCCCCTACCAATAAGAGTTTTGCGGGCATACTTTGGTGGATCTTATGGAACACTTCCACCACATCATCAATGCGCTTCACCTTTCTGAAGTTGGAGATGTGCATAATGATCTTTTCTCCTTCAGGAGCGATCGCCTGTTTGAAGTGATCCTTATTATCGCGCTGAAAGATATTCAGATCAATGAAGTTAGGAATCACCGTTATACAGTTGTCTATGCCGAACTGTTGATAAGTATCTTTTTTTAAGCTATCAGATACCGCCGTTACGCCATCAGAATTAGTGATCGAGAAAGTAACCACTGGCTTGAAGGTAACATCTTTACCAACCAGCGTAATATCCGTACCATGCAGGGTGGTCACTACAGGGATTTCTATACCGTCTTCCCTTAAAATCTGCTTGGCTAAAAAAGCAGCAGATGCATGTGGAATAGCATAATGCACATGCAGTAGGTCCAGCTTCTGGAACTTCACCACATCAACCAATTTGCTGGCTAAAGCCGTCTCATAAGGCGGGAACTGGAACAAGGGGTAATTGCTAAAGCTCACCTCATGGAAATACACATTCGACATGAACTGATTGAGTCTAGCGGGTTGCTTATAAGCAATGAAATGCACGTGATGCCCTTTCATGGCCAAGGCTTTTCCCAATTCTGTGGCTACTACGCCACTTCCTCCATAAGTAGGATAACAAACGATACCGATCTTCATAATAGCTGACAAACAGTCCTAAGGCACATTTTGTTGAGAGTAAGTCGCGCTAAGGTACAAATGAAAAGGAGAGCGAACTATACAAAAATAGTCGCCCTCCTACCACAGTGCATCAGCACTGCATTGCCGCTATGGATGCAACTCAATAAATAAGAAGTCGCTTATTCCTACTCACTCCTTTATCATCTACTAATTGGAGCAAGTAGATGCCCGCAGGCACATTTAAATTCAGCACTGTTTGAGCAGTATGCGCTCCTAAAGTCTGCTCATAGATCAATTTGCCACTAACATCTACAAGAGATAAGTATTTACCACTAGGCGCATCATTTACCCACTTAACATTAAGCTGCTGCCCACTTAGCAATGGGTTGGGGTAACATTCCAATTGAAGATCAACTGGGTCTTGCTCTTGGATAGAACTAATGTAACAAGCTGCTGTTTCGATGCTTAACTCATGGAAACAGTAGTCATCTATTAGTGTTAGATCAAGGATTCCCAGGTCTACATCTGTCTCTATGCTCAGTAGTTCACCATACTCAACTGTTTGTGGCTCGCTCTCCGATCCAACATAAGCGTAGTAAGTGCCATTTTCATAGGCAGCGTACCCCCCTGAAAGTTCTAAGGTATAAGATTGTATCCCTGTGCTTTCATCACATTCTTCTCCGATTTGCTCTACTGTCAAAGGTGTTAGGAATACGATTTTGCGGGTGTCGCCGATCTTCGTGCAAAAGGCATCCAAAATAGGTAGTCCTGTTTCATCCTGGGGAGCTGTGAAGTTGGTCAGCATCAAAATAGTATTGAGCGGGTAATCCGCATCATTCTGGATCAATCCGCCAGCTTCGTATTCAATGATATTGATGATGTCCCCGATTTCCGTTGTGCTCCCATCATGCAGTATAAAGCCCGAAAAGAAGTCTGTATCGGGGCTACTCGCGTCCACCAAGTTCTGATAGTAATGATCATCCCCGCAGACATAGATCGTGCCTGTCCCCTCCATATATCCGGCAGCAAGACCATCCGGGCAGCAACCTGGAGCCTCAACGGTTTTAGAAACCGTACAGTCTTCGGAGGGAATGTCCGCAGTTGGTGAAATGGTAAAGTTGAAGCTTTGAGAAAAACCATCTTCCGGATAGACGGTGATACAGCCTTGCTCTCCATTCAAGTAGAAATCTTCGCAATTCGGGCAGATCGTAACACTGCAATTCTCTTCATCCACACTTGTTACACTGGCATCTAATTCAGGATAAACCAAGATACTGGTCGCATAAGTAGGCTGACAGCCTACCACATCTGTTGGCGGGTTGCTGTAAACCACTCCCACTTCATTTATACCGATCAGGGCCGCTTTAATGGTATAGTTTTGTAGATCACAAGTATTATTAGGGATGTTGTACGGGCCAGCCCCTCCATTTAATAAAGGTGTACCCTGACCGATGTAGGGGTTGAAGTCTGGATTCGTATCGTAGTAAAAGAAAACACCCTCCGCTCCTTCTGGCAGTACATCATAGTACGGCATGCTGATGTAAAGTTCATTATCTGTACAGTACTCCGCATCAAAAGTCAGCACCTCTGTACAAAAGCCATCACAAGGGATAGCGATATCAGGCACGACATTGATCTGAGTACTAGCTATGGGCGCACAATCTTCAAGTGGCGGGTAAGCGTAGATGCCTGTTTCATCGAAACCGATCAGTGCGGCCTTGATCGTGAATAAAGTAGCTGTTGACGTACAGTCTGTTTGCCCATCAATACTGAAACTCTCATCTCCTAACACGCCAAGCACCTTTCCTTCTTGTGCGTAGGGGTCAAAGTCAGGATCCATATCGTAGTAAAAGTATATTTCCTCACTCCAATCCGGCGTAGGGAAGTCAGCCTCTATAGAAAAAGTCAAGCCAAATGGGATACCAGTATCCACTCCGGTCACCCCTGATACTATTTCTAAATGGAATGCTTCATCATATTCCGAACAGGTCGGTTCAGGGGGTTCAGGAGGTGCAATGCTAAAAGCGTGCAGATCACTGAAGTAAAAACACTTGCCAAGGTAGTAGGCATCAAATACATCTTGCAGCGTAGCACTAGCGGATAAATCATCAAAGAAAGGATCAAAATTATTGTGGCGTAGTGCTATGACCTTATAGTCGCCAAACTCCAAGCTACTTAGCGCAGCCAAGCTAAAATCCTTATCAACGATTTCATCACTCGAAGCATCTGCCAGTAGTATTCTGCTTCTGGTCATTAGTGTTTCATAAGTATCTAAATCCTCCGCCTCCATGCTGACCTCCGCATAAGTGCCTGTGCTGTCGCTAAAGGTTGATACAGAAAGTGTAGGTGTACTTATTCCGTATGTACACTCATAGGCATAACCCAGTGGATCAAAATCCAAATAGCAGAAATCAGAATTCTCCCAAGCATTTGGTGATTCAAGTACTTGTACTTCCACATCATTATCAATGATCACATAAGTTAAGTCCTCATTGGTGTTGAGAGGCATCTCGAATACCTCTATGTCAAGTACCCCTGGCGCTGTTGAAGTATTGTTGTACCAATAAGACATATTAAACCTTTCTCCGACTCCACTGGGGAAGTATTCGTCAATTTCAAAATCGACATAGCAAGAACCACAATCATAAGATGGACGATAAATATGGTATTGTTCTTCACAAGTCTCCGCACTGCTTTTAATGCTTAGTTTTATATCCATTGTGTATGAAGATGCTAAGGGTCCTATCTCAAATTCAAATAAGTCGGAATAGTCGCCAGTATAACCGTCACAAAAAGGGAGATACATGTATGGATCACTCAATTCCATTTCAGTTGCTTGAGGATGAATACAATTATAGGCTTGTAAATAATAAAAGGTAAGATCGGGCCTAATGGTTATAGTCAGTGGCTCCGACACGCTATTGCATGCGGGATCAAGCGGTGGACCATCATATACGTTAGCCGATTCATCTTTCCCTATGAAAGCACCTACGATCGTAAAGTTCAAAGACTCCCCTAGTCCGCAACCTGTAGCAGAGATGTAGTACCCATCTGCTCTTTTTTTCAAAGGAATCGCACCAGATGTCGGGTCATAAGGATCAAAACTTTCCGTACCAGCTTTGTAGTAGAAATAAAGATCGCTTACACCATTGGGCAGGGTTTTATCCACATCAGGAAGTCCTTCAAACTGGATCGGCTCTTGAGAACAATATTGTTCTTGGCTAAGACTGATGGACGATAGATCCAAACAGCTTTCGCAATCAGTTACGGTATCACTGATGGTGCGGCTGCAGCCTTGGTCATCAGTAATGGTGAAGCTGTAGGTATCTCCTATTTCGTAGAGGTTGCTGACCACTCCCCCTGCGGATAGTTCGATGGATATATCTCCACTTATGGTGTAAGTGCTGCTTGGGTCATAAGCAGGCAGCCCGCCCTCCACTTGAATTTGGAGAGCGTAGCCGCTGCCATCCGCCAAGCAAGTTATTGTTCTTTGTACGCGCAGGGGATCCAGGAAGACCACTGGTGTGGCGTTCGCTGCTTGGGTGATGATGTTCGCCGAAAGGCTAGCGGTTTCTTCTTGCCACGAGGGCTGAGTGAAACTATTGTACAGCATTCGACGATTAGCGATCGTGCTGTGGTGATAGAGCAATTGATTGCTATAGTCTGTTATATCAGATCGATCAAATGATGACACATTATTGTTTTGCGCTATAATGTTGTAATTCGTCGCCTCTTCTTCGGTGCTGATGAAGTAGATCTCTGGTTCATTGTAGGTGTCATAGCGTGGCTTGTAGACGCATTCTGGTGTTATGCTCAATGCTTCATCTGCACAGATGTATTGCACCTCTGTTGGCACGTTGCCGATCACATATCCGGGTAAACAGTTTTTATGCAAGATGGCTTCAAAGTCGGTACTACAACCGAAGGCATTGGTGATCGTGAAGGTGGCTGTTTGATTGTTCGCTGCTTCAAATACCAGTTCCCCTTCCGAGTTGAGTTCTCCGTTGATGAAATCACTTGTGATGGTGTAGGGCGCGGCATCTAGTAAATTATCGTTCAATAAGTTGGGTTGTAGAGAGAGCGTGAATTGGCTCCATTCGTTAATGGGTCCGCAGTCATCGGTATCATAGCTGAGGCAGGTGCCTGTGACGCGTATTCTGGGTTTGGAACTAAAAACGAGCGGGCGCGGTATACCTATTTGCGTACAGGGGTGATTAGCGTCTGGTGCGCCATCTGCATTATGATCCGGGCCGGTTACGGGTGTGAGGTAGTAAACTTGATTGAGGTCCACTCCAAAGACAGGAACTTGGTAAAGTTGTCCGTCTGTAAAGGCGAATAGGGTTTTGTCCGTTTCCGGCTGGTCTCCATTTTTCAGGAAATAGCTGAAGACTTCACCTTCGGCGAGTAGTAGGTCGGCAGGAGGATCTATTAGCATGGTGTCTTGATAGCAGACCGCCAGTGTATCATCGGTGGCCATAGTGCCCGGGAAGGAGGGGATCTCCGACTCACATTCGGCGATCCAATTCTGGGCGATGATGCTGCTGTTTTTTTGCAGGAAAAAGAGCAAGCAAAAAAACAGGATCGGGAGATGCTTATTCATAGCGGCTTTCATGATCGTTCTTTTTTTAGGTAGAGGTATGAAACATTTGGCGTGCGAGGGCGACCACAAGGGATCGCCCCTACAGCAGTGATTTTTTTGGGGGTTGTAAGGGTGTTACGTGTATAAGAGCGTATGAGGGGAGCGATTTTCCCGAATGAAATCAAAAAAAAAATTAAAAAAAGTTTTTTTTCCGTTGCGCGCGTGAGGGATAGGAGTGGAAATGAGCGGGCTAAGGAGCGCCCTGAGCGGCGGGCTAAAAAGGCGGCCCAGAGGTAGCCATTTTTAGCCCTGCCAGCGAAGCAGCGAACAGCCCGGGAATTGGAATGGATAGCCCGACCCCGCAGTGAAAGCTGGCGCTTTTCAGATAGGATACTCGAGACATGAAACATGAGATTTTCGTACTGTATGCCGATACTATTGCTTGTACTAGCGCCGGCTTTTATTGCGGGGGCACGCCATGAATAGTATTGTGGACGAACGAATTGCTTTGATTCAGGCAAGGGCGACCACGAGGGATCGCCCCTACTTACGTTTAAGCCTTAAAACCGAACAGATAATAGAAAAGTGGGCACTTCTGCTTTTTAGAATTTTACTATTGGGATCAGGCATATTAACTTGCCTAAGCGGACACGATCGAATGATAGTCAGCGGCAAGTTTTGATAATTGCCTTTTTTTTGCAAATTTTGCCGAACTATGGTGCTACTATCACCATAAAGGAGAGGTGCCGGAGTGGTCGAACGGGCTCGCCTGGAAAGCGGGTGTACCCCAAAAGGGTACCGAGGGTTCGAATCCCTCTCTCTCCGCTGATGATCTTGAAAGCGAATAGGCGTGATCGCTTATTCGCTATTCAAAAAGCTCGGCCTTTGCGCGGTAATATTCTTTACCGATTGCGTTTTTCATTCGAATTGATACATTGCGGGCGGTGTTAAGTGGGTTGTTTTTTGTAGGAAAAGAGGTGTTTTTCAATGAAATATGCCGTTCTGCGTCATTTATTTCCTACAATTGGGGCTTATGGCACATTTTCCAAACCTGAGCTAGCAAAAATTAGTGATAATTTCTTTTATTTGTGTAAGTAAGCGAAAGTTGGAAAATCATTTCCTCGCTCTTATCAGTGCATAAATACATTCCAAGCCTCAACATACGGTCGTGAGATTTTGATTCAGAGGATATAGAGGTTATGTCGGTGCTTGCGTTTTTCCACTCCTATATGGCTCGTAAGGGCTTATTTTGATTTCGTTTTTGAAATTTATTTTATCCATATCATAAAAAACTAGTTGAACATGAAACGTTTTCTACTACCGTTAGCGGCATTCGGACTGCTAATGCTGGTGCCTGAAGCATATGCTATGGCCCAAGATGGTGGGGGCACTCAAGAAGTGTTGAAACAGTACTTCATCGACGGTGGCTGGCAGTTCATGGCCTTGGTGTTGGTCTGTCTGATCTTAGGTTTGGCGGTGTGCATTGAGCGCATCATCACTTTGAACCTGAAGACCGTTAATCCAAACGCGCTTTTACGTAATGTGGAATCCGCATTGCAAGAGGGCGACGTAGAGCGTGCTAAAGAAGTATGTAAATCAACTCGTGGTCCTATCGCGAGTATTTTCTATCAAGGTTTGAACCGTGCAGACGAAGGTTTGGACGTAGTTGAGAAGTCGATCGTTTCTTACGGATCCGTACAAATGGGTCTTTTAGAGAAAGGTTTGGTTTGGATCTCTCTATTTATCTCTTTGGCGCCGATGTTAGGGTTCATGGGTACGGTATTAGGTATGATCGAGGCCTTCAACTCTATTGAGGAAGCGGGTGATATTTCTCCTGGTTTGGTAGCGGGGGGTATTAAGCAGGCACTTTTAACGACCGTATTCGGTCTTGTGGTCGCGATCATCTTGCAGATCTTCTATAACTACATCGTTTCTAAGGTAGACGGTATTGTTAATAACATGGAAGATGCTTCTATCTCTTTCGTTGATTTGTTGAACAAATACAACGTGGTAAAAAGAGGTTAATACCTTGATTCAAGGGATTTAGTTTCTTTTATCTATGGAGTGTTGCTGCGTATGTATTAGCGCGTTCACTCCGTTTATTCACAAACCAAACGAAACTTATTATCTATCATGCAAGATTTCTTTACTGATATAGGTATTCCTCTGGCTTGGTATACTTCCATCTTCATTGTTCCTGCTTTGATTTTGCTTTTCGCATTGATCAATGTTGGTCGGAACATGGCTGCTGATGCAAGTACGACCATTAAAGGTTTGGCAGGGGTACTTCTATTCGTTCTATTTGTCCTATTCTGCTATTTCACAGCATCTGGCGATATTCCTGAGGCTTTTAACAAGGCGAAGTTCGACCATGTTAAAGACAGTTGGAAGACCGTTCATGCTTTCCTAAAAGGCGGTTTATTGATATTAGGTGTAAGCTCTGTACTGTTCATCGGTTCATTAGTGATGGACGTGGTAAGAGGCATCACATCGCGCTGATCCATACTGATCAGTTGCATTTTTTCTATTAACACACCTTTAAATCAATAGATCATGCCTAGGAAAACTAGAGAATCGACAGAGATCAATGCCAGTTCGATGGCGGATATCGCCTTCTTATTGTTGATCTTCTTCCTGGTGACCACCACGATGGATATTGACAAGGGATTGATGGTGATGCTGCCTCCTTACTCTGAGGAGCCGCCACCTGAATCGGACGTGAACAAGCGTAATGTGCTGAATATTTTGGTGAACTCGAGCAACCAGTTATTGGTAAAGGGCGAGCCCATCGAAATCCGTGAATTGTTGGAGCTGACCAAGCGTCATGTGAACAACAATGGTGCTGACCCGAATTTCTCTGATAGTCCGACCAAAGCGGTCGTTTCTTTAAAGAATGACCGTGGTACATCTTATGAGACTTATATCGCTGTTCAGAACGAATTGCGTGCGGCCTATAATGAGATGCGTGACGAGTCCGCGAACAGCAAGTTCGGAAGAGACTTTGAAGATTTGGACAACGATCAGAAAAAAGAAGTCCGTGCGGATTACCCGCTGCGTATTTCTGAGGCTGAACCAGAGGATTTCGGTAAGTAGATTCAGTTAGTTGGGTAGGTTTTAGAATGTTTCTTCGTGCTGAAAGAGCATTTCTCGAATTACCTACAGAACGTAACGTTTAGCTTAATTTAAAACACAGCAAAATGGCTGCAATCAGAAAAAAAGGGGGAAGAAAAACCCCCGCTATATCGACCGCCTCTTTGCCGGATATTATCTTCATCCTGCTGTTCTTCTTTATGGTAGCTACCGTAATGAGGGATGCGGAACGCTTAGTGGACATCAAGCCTGCCAAAGCGACCGAGTTGCAGAAGTTGGAGAAAAAATCTTTGGTGAGTTACATATACGTAGGACCACCTGTTCAAAAGCATCGTGCGAAGCTGGGTACAGCACCACGTATTCAATTGAACGATTCCTTCGCCGAGAAAGAAGATATTCGTCGCTTCATTTTGAATGAGCGATCTAAAGTACCTGAAGAGTTGATCGGTCAGATGACCACTTCTCTTCGTGTTGACCGCGATACGAAAATGGGTATCGTTACAGACGTTAAGCAGGAGTTGCGTAAAGTAGCTGCTTTGAAAGTGAACTACTCTGCGGTACCTCGTACTGATGATTTGTAATTCGAACTTAATTTTGTCTTTTGTGGGCAACTTAAAAAGCCGATTAGCTTACGCTAATCGGCTTTTTTTATTGGGTTGATCAGACTCGATATTTCGTGCTGGCGTGCAATTTAGAAATCCGTATCGCCCTTTCATCCATCTTTGTCTGAATCACCGATTTTAAGGATTAGTGGATAACACTGATTTCTTTTTACGCTGCTATGATAAGCAGTCAGTCAGACAAAAATAATCCGTGGGGATCACGTAATCCATCATAATCCGTGATTCAGACTACTTTACTTTACTCTCCAACCCACTCGAATTCTCCGAAGATGGGCAGGTGATCGGATATGTCGCGGGCTTCTTTGAGGCTTTCAAAATCGGGCACAAAATCTATGATGCCGGTTTTTATGGAACGCAGTGCTGATGTTTCGTAAAAGATGTTATCGTACTCTTGTGCAAGATAGTCCCCATCTTTAGGAATACGGCGAAGGCTGGTTTTTTGATCCACTAAGATCGGTTCGTAGCCTGCGCTCTTCAGGCCGTCAAAAGCGGGCTTTTTTTGCGATAGGTTAAAATCGCCCATCACCATCAAATTGTCTTTCTTATACAATCTGTGCAGGTTGGGAAGCAGCTCGACCTCTGTTTCTGGCTTTTTAGAGCTGGGTACCGCATGGAAATTCGCTAAGAGCACTGTTTTCTTATCTGGTGTTTCAAAACGCGCCATATAAGGTTCGCGGTCGATCGTTGCCACCGTTCCGGATTTCACCAACCAGTCGTTCTTTAGGTCCAGTTTACTACTGCGCCATAAATAAGCGTAGCGTTCGCTACCCGGGCCATCAGTAGGGTCACTGATCACATAATCCCAAGTATCTCCTTTGCGGTTTAATTGCTCACTGAGCTTGGTGATCGCACGTGGTCCACTCAGCTTCGTAGATATTTCTTGGATGGCCAGAATATCATAATCCTTAAGGATCTTGGCCATATAGGTCACCTCTTCATTATCCTTGCTCAAGCCGATGTTACACATATTCCAAGAAACGACTTTTATCGCATCAACATCTACTTTCTTCGCCCCTCCCCGATCTCCGGGTGTGTGTTTTGGTTTGTAAGGTTTCGACTCTGTTTCCGAGGACTCCGCACCACCGCTACCACTAGCGGGCTCTGATTGTGCTTGTGGACTATCTTTATTCCATTCCTCTAATAAATGCTCTCCGTTCTCTACGAAAAAGTCCCATTTTAATACAATGAATAGCGAGACCAAACCCGCTACAATGAATTTCAAAGCGCCTTTGAGTGATTTCATGGCAATAGTTATTAAGTACCCGAACAAAAATAATCGTTGCTTCTGGCTTGCTCTTTTAGCCGTATCCTGCGTTATGAAAAGCCTACTGTAGCCCTGCTATAGCTCGGTTTTCATGCCTTGGCTACAACTAAAATAGCTGCGCCTTAAGCTATACGCTTACTTTTGTCCAGGCACTTGTTTGTAAAGAGTAAAGCGGGCGCTTTATTAATCGTGCAAAACTATTTTCTTTTCATCTGAATGAACATCAATCAGACAAAACGATCTCCTTTCATGCGCTTCACATCGGCATGAAACTCTTTAATGCGTTGTTCCTCGCTGAGATGGCAGATCAGTAGTACATCTTTGGTATCCACTACGCAGTAATCGGTCAATCCTTGTACGATCACCGCCTTGCCATCGGGGGCCATGACCATACAGTTCTCTGAATTATAGATGATCACGCCATTGCCTTCCACCGCATTCCCCAGATAGTCTTTTTCGTGCTGCTCCCATAAGGAAGTCCAGTTACCTAAATCCGACCATCCGAAGCTGCTCGGCAGTACGAAAACATTATCAGCATACTCCATAATGGCGTAATCAATGGATATATTCTTGCACTGCTCGTAAGCTTTTAATATCGCTTTGTCTTCTTCGGGGGTGTTGTAGCTGTCCCCAACTTCGGCGAAGATATTGGCCATGTCCGGCTGGTATTGCTCGAAAGATCGCTTGATCACATCCGCCCGCCAAACAAAGATTCCTGCATTCCAGAGAAAATCACCGCTATCCAAAAAAGCTTGTGCCATATCGGCATTGGGTTTCTCCGTGAATGTTTTCACCATTCTAACTCCTTCTACTTCACCTTGCAAGCCGGTATCACTCAAATCTTCATCTAAGAATTGAATATAGCCATAGCCCGTATGTGGTCTATGTGGCTTAATACCCAAGGTGACCAGACCATCATTGTGTTCGGCAAAATGTGCTGCCCGTTCTATGGTCTTGAAAAAGTTGTCATTGTCGGTGATCAAATGATCAGAGGGGGCGACCACAAAAGTAGCTTTCGGGTTTTTCTGATAGAGCTTATAGGCCATATAGGCCACACAGGGGCCCGTATTCCTTCGCATGGGCTCTGCCATGATCTGCTCAGCGGGCAACTCTGGTAGCTGCTCCTGCACCAAATTGCGATAAGGCGCGCCCGTAATGATATAGATATTCTCTTGGGGTACGATCTTTGAAAAACGATCAAAAGTGCTTTGCAGCAAACTTCTACCAACACCTAGAATGTCTAAAAATTGCTTGGGTAGTACCGTACGACTCTTTGGCCAAAATCTACTACCTATACCACCGGCCATGATGGCCACATACAGATTTTCCCTTTGTATCATAGTTGTCTTTCAAGAATAGACCGCGAAGGTATTAAATGCTGACCTATCTAATCACCATTACCCGCTTTATTCGTATGTCCTTGCTGGGTCTATCATTGGGTTCCGTGGGCGAGTTGACTATTTTATCTACGACTTCCATTCCACTTTCCACCTCTCCGAAAACCGTATAGCCACCATCCAAGTGTGGCGATCCTCCTTCCGACTTATAAACCGCTTTTTGTTCTTCGGTCAGGGTCACACCAGCGCGCTTCGCCTCTTTCTCCAATTCCTGCTCCGTTAAGACCTTTCCTTTAACAATGTAAAATTGAGAGCCAGAACTCAGCTTATCCGGGTTCACTGCATCTGTCTTACGTGCCGCACATAAAGCCCCTTTTTTATGAAAACGCCCCTGCACGATCTCAGGAGGGATCGTATAACCCGGTCCACCCGTGCCCAAGTCGGCGATCTTATTCGCATCGGTCAACTTAGAATCCGGATCTCCTGCCTGGATCATAAAGTCTTTGATCACCCTATGAAAAAGCTGTCCATCATAAAAACCCTCATCCGCCAATTTGATGAAGTTATCTCTATGCTTAGGCGTATCATCATACAGTGCCACCTTGATGTCGCCCGCATCCGTACTGATCAATACATTCGTATTGCGGTTCTCATCACAGCTGGTAGATAGTAGTAATAAAAGAAACAAGCAAAAGCTTAGCAATAAGGGAAAAACTCTCATAATTCTCATACTTTGAACTTCATCAAAGATACGTTTATCCCTCAATAAAAAAGCCCCGCCGAACTGGCGAGGCTTTTTAAATATATAATTGAGGTAGTTTAAATTAACGCTTCACTACAACAGAATTGATCACATCATCTTTCGCGATGCTGTCTACTACTTTCTGGTCATCAGCACTCTTGATCTTACCAAAAACAGTGTGCTTGCCGTCTAACCAAGGAGTAGCCTTGTGTGTGATGAAGAACTGGCTACCATTGGTGTTCGGGCCAGAATTCGCCATACTCAATACACCTGGACCATCGTGTGTCAAGCTCGCATCGATCTCATCAGCGAACTTATAGCCTGGGTTACCATTACCACGACCGTAAGGGCAACCACCTTGGATCATAAAGTCATTGATCACACGGTGAAACTTCAAACCATCATAAAAACCAGCTTCCGCCAGTCCTACGAAGTTAGCAACGGTCTTAGGTACTTTCGTACCATATAAAGTCAAGTTGATGTCGCCTTTGCTCGTCTTCAAAGTAAGGTCAAGATCTTTGTCGAACTTAGCCGTCTCCATCAATTTCAACATCTCGTCTTTGTTCACTTTAGCCATAGCCGCATTAGTTGGTGGGGTATTTTGTTTCGCTTCAGGGGCTTTTTTCACCTCTGTTTGCGCAGGCTTTTTCTCCTCCGCTTTTTTGTCTTTGTTCTTGCATGCTCCCAGCACGAAAATGCTGATCAGCGCAACTACAAACATCATTTTAGTTGTACGCATGGTAAATGTAAATCTATATAGGTTAACTAAATTATCCGGTTCAATGGCGCGAAAATACATATAAACCACGAATCGCTGGCAAAGGCGGCTTCCAATCCATATTTCCTGAATCACTATTGCCAATTATGTTACTTATTAGGGCGCATCCACGCAATAAAAAGGGG
>JAHDGT010000560.1 GCA_020631675.1 Bacteroidota bacterium | reverse complement strand
AGCGAAGCAGCGAACAGCCCCCGAATTGGAATGGATAGCCCGGTGACCGCAGTGAAAGCTGGCGCTTTCTTAGACCCGAGACGTGAGACTCGAGACATGAGATTATCTGCTCGGCTTCGACTTTTCATAGGCAACCAAAGCCAGTTTTTATTGCGGGCACGCACCCTGATAGATAGATAGATAGATAGATACCTTCAACAAAAAACGGGAGTAAGACCAATTAAGAAAACTGATCTTACTCCCGTTTTGAATTAGGGAAATGTGATGGATGAGGGGGATAAACAAAAAAGCTGGAAGTCGTGCTTTTGCTTCTTCTTTTATAGAAGCACTAAGCTACGTTTTCCAGCTCTGCTAAAATCTCTTTCGCTTTATTAAGGATGCTGTCATCTTCGATCATGACCACGCCACCGCCTGGTCCTTCTTCGTAGTGGATCCCTACTGTTTCTCCCTTTCTGTAATTCGCACCACCGAAGTAATTGCGAACGGTTTCTACAGTTACGTCTAAGTCGTCAGCGATTTTCTGCATACTACCATCAGGTAGGCGATCTTTGAGCTGGCGAAGGGCTTCAAATGTCATATACATAGGCTTGGTTGTTTAAAAGAACCATCACATCATCTAAAAAGGAAGTGGAGTTGGTTGATTTGATTCACGCATCTAAAGTAGAAGGCAGGATAATGTACGCGGCAACTCAACGGGATGATTCTATGTGGTTAACAATGTATTTGTTCAGTACCATTAAGTTAACCTAAAATTAACAAACGTCCAAACTTTTCACGGATTTTTATAATACGTATAGACTAACAACGAAGGTGATATAAATGGCGAGTAGTAGGATCCCTTGTACTCTGGTCATTTTTTGGCTGCGTACGATGAAATAGTAAGCGGCTGTTGCGACAAGCATCAATAACCAACTGCTGATGATGCTGCTATCGGAGGTGTCTAAACTTAGTGTTTCGGAGAAAAATACGGGTATGCCCATGACAGCGAGTATGTTGAAGATGTTACTGCCGAGTATGTTACCGAGGGCCATTTCGGCATTGCCTTTTCTGAGGGCGGTGATGCTAACGAAGAGTTCTGGCAGGGAGGTGCCTAGTGCCACAGCACTGAGCGCGATGACTTCTTTGCCGATATTGAGCAGCTCGGAAAGCGCTATGATGGAGGTGATGTTGTAACGCGCGGAGAGTGGGATGAGGATCAGGGAGGCGACCAGGGTAGCTATTGTCAGTGGTTTTATCGCGCCTTCGGGTATTTTTTCGTTGTCTTCTTCGGAATTGGGTTTGGCGGCATCTTGTTTGACCGTGACCCAGAGATAGGCGACCAAGGCCAGAATGCAACACAGCCCTTCATACCATTGGAATATGCCGTCGTAAATGGTGACACCGAGAAAAAGTGCGGATGCGATGAAGGTCAGCTGATCCACAAAGGAGAAATCGAGCTTTAGTTGCTTGACCCGAGCGGCAACGGCAACGGCCCCCATCACTAAGAACACATTGGCGATATTACTTCCGATCACATTGCTGACGGGTATTTCAGTGGCATTGCTCAAAACGGCGAAAATGCTGCTGACCAACTCTGGTAAGGAGGTCCCCAGACCAATGATCGTGATCCCGATCAGAAAGGGAGAGATGCCCATGCGCAAGCCTACCTCCTCCGCGGAATCAATGAACCAGTCGGAAGCTTTCACCAATGCCATTAGTGTGACCACGAAAATGGCCAACCAGAAAAGGGCATTGGACGATAAGCTCGCCAACAGTAATGGGTGAGTGAATAAAGATAAGGCTGACAAAATGGACATGTCGGATTAAAAATTTCGACGAAGATACGATACGGATAGTAAACGGGCGATGGTAGCCCTAAGGTTCCATCGCCCGCATTATTAGATGTTAATATGTCAATCGGTCACAACTATTCCTCTTCTCCTTCGCCATGTTGAGCGGCCATGAGCTCTACTTCTTTATCTATAAAATAGCGGCCTCTTCCTTCTATTCCGATCAGCTTGACCTTGTCTAGCAATCCGCGATAAAGTGCTTCTTCTTCATGCTGCTCGTCCACATACCATTGCAAGAAATTCGCTGTTTGGCGGTCGTTGGCCTTTTCGGCCACATCAACCAACTCATCGATCGATTTCGATACCGACAGTTCATTTTCATAGGCGGACTCGATCAGCTGTTGGATGTTATCGAATTCGGATTCCGGACGGTTTAAAGCCGCGATCTCTACTTTACCGTCACTATCGTTGATGAACTTCACCAACTTGAGCATGTGCATGCGCTCTTCTTCCGCATGCTGGTAAAAGAAGCTGGCACAGCCCGACATGCCCTCGTTCTCGCACCAACAGGCCATGGCCAGATAGGCTTGTGAAGCCATGCCCTCCATGGCTACCTGTTCATTCAGGGCTTTTAATACTTTTGGGTTCAACATGATATTATATTTAAATCGTTAAATTTCACTTCGGAAACACTCAGCCTTAAACAGCGGGTTTGAATGAAGGCT
>JAHDGT010000559.1 GCA_020631675.1 Bacteroidota bacterium | reverse complement strand
CAGCGGATGAGGTGCCTGTAACGCCTATCTGTGTGGTGGTGCCGGCGCGGGATGAGGCGAATTGCATTGCGGCTTGTCTGGGGGCGATCGCCCAGCAAAATTACCCTAAAGAACTGCTGGAAGTGATCGCGATTGACGATCACAGCACAGATGGAACGGCGGCAGAGGTTCAGCGTTTTCAAGCAGCGCATCCAGATTTGAATTTGCGTTTGATCAAGCTGGCGGATGCTTTACCGCCCGGTGCTTTATTGAAAGCCTACAAGAAAAAAGCCATAGAATTGGCGATCGGACAGACGGGGCAAGCCCTGATCGTGACCACGGATGCGGATTGCTTAGCACCGCCTGATTGGCTGCGTTCTATTGCCATGTTTTATGAGCGAACAGGGGCGAAATTGATCGCTGCGCCTGTACGTTTTTTTGATGAACGGAGCTTTGTACAGCGTTTCCAGTCCTTGGATTTTATGGGCATGATGGTGGCTACGGGCGCATCGGTACACCATCGTTTTTCGAATATGTGCAATGGGGCGAATTTGGCTTATACGCGTGCGGCTTTTCATGAAGTGGGCGGCTTCAAGGGCATAGACGAGATGGCGAGCGGGGATGATATGCTGCTGATGAATAAGATCAGTAAACGCTACCCCGAGGGCATCCGATTTTTAAAGCAGCGGGAGGCGACGGTGCTGACCCGTGCGGAAGAGGATCTGGGGGCTTTTATACAGCAGCGTTTACGGTGGGCGAGTAAATCCGCGCACTATGAAGACAAGCGCATTACGGCTTGCTTGGCGATCGCTTATTTTTTCAATTGGGTCATTATTGTGAATGGGGTTTTAGCCCTTTTCAATTCGGCTTTTTTGCCTTTGTTTTTGCTGTGTTTGGGCATAAAATGCGTGTCAGATTTATTGTTCTTGGGCACGGGCGCGTACTTCTTTAAACGCCTTGAACTTTTATGGCTATTTTTACCCGCTCAATTGATGCACCTGCTCTACATTGTGGGCATTGGCACCCTCGGCAATTTTCTGCCTTATGATTGGAAAGGGCGGAAGCTGAGATAAATTAATTTGAAAATTTGGCAATGTGCTAATTTGAAAATGACCTTATCTGTTTGAGCATTTTGACCATTAGTGATATTGGGGTAAAAGGGGGACCACAAGGAATCGCCCCTACTGCTTTGTGGTTAGCCAAATGAAACCTACATGGCAAAAGGCGCAGGCAAGCAGCGCCGCTACAAGAAGTAGCATTTTTAAATACCTAGTTCAAAAAAGCTTTGTCTAACAAGCAACAAAATAACAACACCTCTTCTGCTGTCAGCTACACCACGCCCAACCAACGGGCATGGCGACGATTAAAGCGCAACAAACCCGCTGTTTTCGGGATGTTCGTGATCCTGTTCGCCTTGTTCGTGGCCTTGTTCGGGCATGTGATCGCATTGGATCAAACCCCCAATGCCGATGATCAGGTATTGGAGCAACCTACCCTGCCGCTGAACACGAAGGTCAAGACCCTAAAGATCCGCAAAAACCGACCGATCGGTGATCAGGGATTTTTCACTTTGCTGCTGCACGGTAGAGACAATCCCTACACCCTGCTACCGGTTGATGAGGTGACCTTTGAGGGCGATAAGGTGGTGGCCAAAGTTTACTCGGGCACGCAAGGGCGCAGCCAGCGCATAGACAGCCTGCAACTGGCGGATGTGGTTTTTCCTTTAGCGCAAGGCACTAGTATTCAGAACAATAATGGGCAGCTCAGTTTTCAGACTTTAGATGGCAAAACTCAAGCGGTCAGCATTGAAGAACTGCGCCAGCAAGTGAGCAACAAACAGCTCATTGAACGCCGTTACGTACTGGGCACGGATAAGTACGGCCGCGACAATTTAAGTCGGGTGATCTTAGGCGTGCGAGTGTCCTTGTCGGTCGGTATCATGGCCGTGTTGATCTCGCTGATCATTGGCATTGCGCTCGGCTCTATGGCGGGCTACTTCGGCGGCTGGGTAGATGATCTGGTCATGTGGGTGGTCAACGTATTTTGGTCGATCCCGCTGCTGCTCTGGGTCTTCGCGCTCATCCTCGCCCTAGGGCAAGAATTCTGGCAGATCTTCCTTGCGGTAGGACTGACCATGTGGGTAGAGATCGCCCGTATCGTACGCGGACAAATGCTCAGCATCCGTGAAGAACAATATGTGGAAGCCGCACAAAGCATGGGCTTCTCCAATTTCCGCATCATCAGCAGGCACATCTTGCCCAATATCATTGGTCCGATCGTGGTGATCACCGCTGCGAATTTCGCCTTCGCCATCATCATCGAGGCGGGTTTGAGCTTCTTGGGGATCGGCGTGCAGCCTCCAAAACCGAGCTGGGGTACCATGCTCAACGAATACAAAAGTTATATGGGCACCAGCAAGGCTTTTCTCGCCTTAGTGCCCGGCTCCGCGATCGCTATCTTGGTGCTCGCCTTCAACCTCATCGGCAACGGTCTCCGCGACGCTTTGGATGTGCGGACGAGGGG
>JAHDGT010000050.1 GCA_020631675.1 Bacteroidota bacterium | reverse complement strand
GAAACGCATGGTCTTTTAGATAATCATTGCTTACTTATTATTATTTTTCGTAGTAGCCAACATTCTCCATATTCTCTTGCCATGCGTATACGACTACTTTGCAGCTTTGCCTTAATCGGCATTCTAGCACTCAGCATACTACCTATTCAAATCAGCACTGCTCAAACAGCTACTGATGCGGAAACAGATTTATACCTTCCGGCTGCGCTTTTCATGCGCTTTGACAATAGCTGTGTAATCCATTGGTCGCTCGAAGAAGAGAATGGAGCGGTGGGGCAGCAACTGGAAAATGACTTTCCTGAACTACATGCGGTTTTAATACAGTATGGGGCGACGAGCATGTACCCTGCGTTTACTGCGCCTTTGGCAAAAATGAAAGAGGTGTATCGTATAGATTTTACAGAAGACGGTCGGGCTAATGGATTTATCAAAGCTTTAGAAAAACTGGCGGATGTACGCTATGCCGAGCGCATACCGAATTATACTACTTTTTGTACACCTGATGACCCTTTGTTTACGGATCAATACAGCATGCAGACCACCAATGTGGAAGCGGCTTTTGATCTATTAACGGCTTCGACTTGCGATTTTGATGCGATGGAATGTGCCGAAGAGATCGTGATCGCCGTGATCGATGATGCGGTGCTTTTGACGCATGAGGATTTAGCACCACAGATATGGGTGAACCCAGGTGAGATCGCAGGAAATGGCGTGGATGATGATGGCAACGGCTATATAGATGACATCAATGGTTGGGATGCGGCGGATATGGACAATAACCCTAATCCCGATCTGAGTGTGGCATCTAATGAGTGTTTCACGCATGGTACGCATGTGGCGGGAATCGTTGCCGCGGCTACGGATAATAATTTGGGTATCGCGAGTGTGGGTTTTAATAGCAAGATCATGGCGGTGAAATGTACGCCTGATGGGGGCTGTACGCCTTCTTTACCCGCGGCTTATGAAGGCGTGGCTTATGCGCTTGCCGCTCAACCGCATGTAATGAGCATGTCTTGGGGGGGAGGTGCTTTTTCTCAGACCTACCAAGACCTTTTTGATTTAGCGCATGAAATGGGCATTACAAGTATAGCCGCTGCGGGTAATGATGCGGTTGCTGTACCGATGTACCCGGCTTCTTATGATCACGTGATCAATGTAGGGGCTTCAAATCCCGACAATGAGATCACCTATTTCTCCAACTATGGAGAAACCATAGACATTATGGCTCCGGGCTTGGATATTATGAGTTGCTTGGCGGGTGGCGATAGTGAGTATGGCGAATTGAGTGGTACGTCTATGGCTTGTCCTTTTGTTAGTAGTGTGGCAGGTATGATGTTGTGCTATGACCCAACTTTAACGCCTGATGCAATAGAGGAATGTATGACCAGCACGGCACAAAACATTGATGCGAGTAATCCGGATTATGTGGGTCAGATCGGTGCGGGTTTGATTGATGTGCTGGCGATCACCAACTGCTTACAAGTGCCTCCGGTTTCTGAATTCGCCATTGCTTATGACATCTATTGTGTGGATGAGGAGGTGAGCTTTGAAGCCTTAAGTACTGGCCCTGAGATCAGTGATTATTACTGGACCTTCGAGAGTGGATCCCCTGCTACATCTACATCTGCTACGCCCAGCGTGAGTTGGTCCGCAGCTGGGGTTTATACGATCAGCTTAACAACTACAAACCCTTATGGGGATCATACGGTCAGCTATGAGATCAATATTGATACGCCTACGGCCACACTAAGTGGCAGTACCACCATTATAGTAGGCACAAGCGTAAGTTTACTATTAGAATACAATGGTTCTTTGCCTGTGGATCTGGTCATCAATAATGGCGTGACGGATTCATTGATAGCAGGCATCACCGATGTACCGCACTACTTCAACGTTAGTCCGCAAGACACCAGCACCTACACTTTGGTTAGTGTAAGCAATGGTGCTTGTGAAGCGGGCTTAAATGGTTTTGCTACCGTCAATGTGATCGTTCCTGCTGAGGGTACTGCTTGCTTGTACAGTTCCATTTACGGCACGGCGGCAAGTAACTCCATGTCGCAATATTCTGCCTATGATAAAGAAAATGAAATACTTTATCGCTGTGGTGGCAATCCTCAAGTAGTCGCTATTGATGCGACCACAGGCAACATAATCTGGTCTAAGCAATACGACGGCCTGAATGGTGCCTCAGCTGCTGTAGTGGCAGACAATGGCGATCTGTTGGTGGCCAGTAGTGATGCTTGGAGTTTTTCCGCCGATTGGCATGCTTATCGAATAGATCCTAATGGCAACCTCCTTTGGGCAAAAAGATATGCGGAAGATGGCCGCCAAGTGGGGCAACGTATCGCCAAAGGACCGGATGACACTTACTTCATTGCAGGCTGGTTCAACACAACAGGTGGAACCAGTGACGATGTGGGTGTTTTGCATATAGATGGGGATGGGAATGTGATCAATTCCTTGGCAACCGCCGTAGGAGGCGATGACCAATCAGATGCCGTTATTTCAGATGGGAGTGGTGGGTTCTGGGTGATCGGCGAAGTAGAGCATGATCGTACTATTTTTCTACTCCACTACGACAGTGATCTGAATTTATTAGATGACTACGAATACCACCCGATAAGCGACTATTATTCTAGTAGCGGGTTTCGCTTATTACCTACTATTGATGGAGGATTCGCATTCACACTATGGCGCAATGGCGGAGGTGAAACACAACAATTCTCAACATTAGTTAAGCTGGATGCTAGCATGGATGTGGAATGGGCACGGCACTTCTACCCCAGTTGGGCCAGTGGAGCGAATATATTAGCTCGTCCATTGAGTTTAGCACAAGACAATGTCGGAAATTTTTATGTGGGAGGCTATGCCGACATGGGTACAGGCACTAATTCTCCTTTTTTCATAAAACACAGTAGTTCTGGTGACCACATTTGGACCAAAGCACCGACAGATGCCGATACTTTCGCGCCCTATTATGGAGGCAATGCTTTCATGGCGTATAATGAAAACACCAGTGGTACAGAGTTTATCTTGGGACTTCAATTCGCAGGCCCATTCGGGGATAATGATTTCTCTGTGATCCGTACCGATCACGACTTCTCTTCTTGTATTTTGACCGATGTGAGCTTCACCTCTGTTGCCGAGAATTGGGAACAATTGGGTAATAGTCCGACCGGCTCACTACCTTCTTTTGTAGCAAGCGACTTGACCAACAGCACCGAAGATTATAGCCTGAGTGTACTCACTCCTTGTATCGTCTGCGAATTAGAAGAATGCGACTTTGACTGCACCTACACCCAAAGTGATGAAGAGATCTGCCAAGGCGAAAGCGTTCTTTTCGAGAGTGAGGATTGTACAGATGCCGCATTGTATTTCTGGCAAGTCAACGACAGCACCTTCGCGACCACCCCTAATGCGGAATGGCTGTTTGAAGAGGTCGGTGTCTACAACATCAAATTATACACCAGTGATGGTAACTGTACCAGCGTATTTGAAAGCACAGTAAGCGTAGGCGCAGTAGCCGCTACGGTAGGTGATGACCAAACCATTTGCATTGGCGAAGGTGCGCAGCTATCCGCTTCGGGTGGAGGGACTTATAGTTGGTCGCCCATAGAAAGTCTCAATGATCCTGCCAGTGCCAGCCCGATCGCCACACCAGATACCACAACTACCTACTACGTCAATATCACCGATATCAATGACTGTTCTGTTTTAGATAGTGTAACGGTTTGGGTCGTACCCCTGCCCGTCATTCTACCTGTTGATATTGACACTATCATTTGCAGCAATGAAAGCATTGAAGTACAATTGACCGATCTCAGCCCTATCTCCAATTACGAATACAATTGGATACCCAGTACGGGTTTGAGTTGCACCACTTGTCCGGACCCCATTGCCACGGTCAGTGAAAGCATCACCTATACCCTATTCTTAGAAAACGCATTGGGCTGTTTCAATAGCCAAGAATTCACTATTGACATTCACCCTATTGACGGCTTATTTACCGAAATTGATACGGCTTTATGTGAAGGTGCCTCCTATTTCGCAGGCGGTGCCGAGCAATTTGAATCAGGTGTATTTTACGACACCTTATCAGCAGTACTAACGGGTTGCGACAGCATCATTATGACCAATTTAACGGTTAGTCCGGTATACGAACAAAGCAACGAAGCCAGCATTTGCGCAGGAGATAGCCTCTTCATCGCCGGAGCATATCGCAGTGAAGCTGGTATCTATGTAGACTCTCTGGTCAGTATATTCAACTGTGATACCATAGTTACAACCGAGCTTATCGTTTTCGACACCCCTACAACAGACAATCCGATCACTATTTGCGAAGGGGAAAGCTATTTCGCACAAGGCATGGAGCAAACCTTGGCGGGCACATATTACGACACCCTCAGCACCATCAACGGCTGTGATAGTTTATTGATCACCGAGCTAAGCCTTGAATTTTGCGGCACACCTTATCTGATCCCCAACGCCTTCTCGCCCAATGGAGATGGTGTCAATGATCTATTCCGCATCACAGGTCATCAGATCACCCTTTTTGAGTTGGAGATCTACAATAGATGGGGACAGCGCATCTATCAAAGCACAAGCACTGACACCGCTATTGGTTGGGATGGTACTTTCAAAGGTAAAATGCAAGAGATCGGGGTATATGTCTACCACATCAACATCTACTTCAGCAATGGCGAGGAGGTCTACGATCAGGGTAATGTGACGCTGATTCGTTAGAATGATTTTCATGCCGCCCCCCGCAATAAAAACGCGTTTTTAATGCGGGTCGGGCTTTCCGCTAAATTCGGCAGCTGCTCTGGCTTTTCGCTGGCAGGGCTAAAAATGGCTACCTCTGGGCCGCCTTTTTAGCCCGCCGCTCAATAGCCAGCTCACCTACCTCATACCGCTGCAATCCCTGGCGGGGTCGGAATAGGTTCATAATAAATCCACACACCATATAATGCCGCTTATGAGTTGGACGATCATAAAATCAGAAAAAGAATATCAAAAAGCATTGAGCAGATTAGAAGAGATATTTGATGCTACTCCTAAAGACACCACCTTTGGCGAAGCCGAGTTACTTACGCTACTTATTGAAAAGTATGAAAGTGAAACTGTAGGTGAATTTGTAGATCCGGATCCTATTGAATTCATCAAATTCAAAATGGAACAGCAAAATCTAAAAAACAAAGACTTAGCGCTTATTGTCGGTAGTAAAAGTATGGCCTCAGAGCTTCTAAATAGAAAAAGAAGATTAACCCTGGGCATGATTCGAAAAATCAATAAAGCTCTTGCTATTCCTGCTGATATTTTGATAAAAGACTACGAATTAGCAAGTTGATTATTTTACACCTTCTCCGCTATCACCTCTACCATTAAGGGACAGCAAAGCGTAGCATTAGGATCTTGCTCGATTTGAGCCAAATCCCTAAAGGCTTGTTCTACTTCTTCTATGGTGAGGTAATTCAGCTCCACCAATCTCGGAAAATAGGTTTGGTAGTAAGTCTTTGGCCACTGCCAGATAAACTCATTGGGGCGAGCCACCTTCGACATCAATCGGATATGGGTCACTTTTAAGCCGACATCCGCTAATAGTCGGGGTAAGTACCTACCAACGTCTATATCTCCATCATTGGTTTCTTTGAAGCTTTTCAGTGCGGCGGCGATCGCTTTGTTCAAGGCGGGTAATTGCGGTTCAGTTTGGTGGGTTTTCCAGTCGTAGTATTCATGCATTACCATTTTGCCGCCTGGCTTGAGTGCGTTTTTCACTTTGGCTAAAACCCTTTCTGGCTCACTTAGCCAAGCCAATGCCCAACGGCAATACATACCATCTAAAGAGTTAGGACTGAGTTCTAAATCGTAAAAATCAGCTAATACCGTTTCTATGGGTAGTTGGTGGATCGTATTCAGGTGATCAATGAAATCAATGTAGTTTTTTGAACGATCCACTGCGATCACTTTGCCCTCATCGCCTACAATATAAGCCAGCTCTTTGGTGCAAAAACCCGGTCCACAGCCTAAGTCCAAAATCGTATGACCAGCGCTGAAACCTGCATTTGCCCAGCCTCGCTGGGCTTCCTCCGCCCATACCTGATGCTGTACGCCCAAGCGATGCAACTCTTCTCGATCCGTGCCTAAAATGTAGGCATTCTGTTCGTTGGTATTGTTCTGGTATTGATCAGACATGCTTAGTCTCTTTTTATTTGGCTAAGAATAGTTAGATCCGTGATTTTCTCATCTGCAGCCAATAGAAATGCTTTACTAATGAGAATGGAAAAGCCTCTATCTCCTTCAAAAGGTAAGAAAACATTCTCGGCATTCGTGTCTTTTTTTCTGCTGGGTACGATGCAAAGATATTGGTCGTTCGGCTCCATTAAAATGTTCGTACTGCCGATGTGTATTTTGTAGGTGGTGTAAGTTCCTTTTACCTTCAAAAACTTTCCGTCGATCTCGGCCACATCCGCGATCTTTAGCTTTGGCAATAAACGTTCTAAAATGAGTTTACGAGTTTTCGCTACCTCTGTCAGGTCACCGAAAGAGTAAGACTGCCAATAGTCTCTTTGTTGAGCATTACCCGCGTTGTCTTGCCATTCAGGGTCATTCCCCACACTGGCCACCCCCACAAAAAGATCCACATCGCGCATGACCTCTGAGAAAACAATAGGCGGTACATCAATTAAATCCAGACGGTCTTGACCCGTGGGTTTAAATCGCACTTGGTCCGTAGATACATACAACCAGATACCCGTATCATTGAAGGCATCATCGCTATACACTTCATTGACCCAATACTCTGCTGTTAGCTGGTATTCAGGTAGGTAAATACTGGCCACTTCACCATCTCTACCATCATCATAAGCGCCCAGCAAACTGTATTTCCAGCCTCTTAAACCTGCCAATGAGCTGAACTGGTGTTGCTTGAGCAAGTGTGCTGCCATTCTATTGCTGTAGAAGCGGGTATTCACCTCCGCATCTGTCAGTAAATACACCTCTCTATAAGCTTGCTTCATTGGCTGAACAATGCGCTCTTCTTGCATGAACTCTCGCCAAGCCAAGACTTCTTCCATCTCTACTAATGCTGGATGCCATAGGCTAATCGTCGTTTCCTCATCAACCCAATCCACGGCTTGTCCGTTATGCCTTATCCATTTATCCGCTTTCCAGAAGATGGATGCTTTTTCATCTCCTTTTTCAGCGATCCAGATCAAACGTTTGCTGATGAAGCTCATTAAGCCATGCTCCAAATACATTTGTTTAAAATCAGTGTAGGGCCATGATACCTTGTGCACATAAGCACGATCCAAACGGTCGCGCTGTACCGTAAGCATGGGCTGCATCTCCTTAATGCTGGCTTTAATGGCTTTTAGCTCATCAGCATGTTCTTTTTTGACAAAGGCAGGTACTGATTTTTGTGGCTTACCATCAGGCTTGATCCATTGCTGGCTTACTTTACCGATCCGCTCAATGGCGATCTGTAGCTGATAGTCTTTAAAATGATAAGTAGCAGCCCCGTCCACCAAGCCATAATCGGGCACCGACATGTCTTCGATGGTATGTGCGCTTACACCCATTTCTTCGGCCGCCATTTTGATGTAATTCTCTATGGAACGGCGAGTGTTTTTCTGGCTGATCTTTAAGCGTAACTTGGTCAAATTAGCCACTGCCTTTAAATCATTGGAAGCGTAAAAACTGTAAATACAAGCATTACCCAAAGCACCAGCCGATGGGCCAACACCCGGAATCTTTTTAAAACAACGAATAGCCAATTTATAGAGCGTTGGATAAAGACGCTCTTTACCTTCCAAATGTGGTATAAGCCAAACCAAACCCTTCGTGAAATCTTGATTATTGGTATGTAGGAAATAAGCGTAATACGCATTTTTCCTAGTGCTTCCCATTTGGATGAGGTGCTTGAACCAGAGCTCTAACTTAGCAGCAATGTCCACCTTTTTTTGCTTCGCCTGCTCGATCAGCACAAGGGAGCGTTTGGTGAATTTAGCCTTGGGTTTACCTCCCGATGCAGAGCGTGTATGTTCAATGAGTTGGTACCAAAATGCTGCTTGAGGATCTTCTTTTAGTTCCTCGTTCACCATACCACCGAATTCATCTTCTTCGCTCAATAAAACCACCACTACTTCATCAGTTCCATCTCCATCTCCTACCAAATGTTCTCTCATTCGGGTTTTTAGCTTACCTGCTGATTTATCATTGAAATAAGACAGCTCCCGCTCTACCATCTCTTTGATCACCTTCCGCAACCCATCAGATAATCCGTTTTTCTTGATCCACGCATCTACCGATTTGAAATGCATGAGCAAATTCATGGAATAAGGCGTGAATAAGCCTTCTAAAATGCCCCTGTAAATGAATATGATCTCTTTATCGGTGAAGGGCAGCTTTTTTCTGACCAACTCACCGAATAACCAACTGAAATAGCGAGGGGAAAATAATTGCGCGTAGGTATAGTAAGCATTGCGGTACAAGGCAGCCATGGCCACATTTTTTATGCCCTCACGATCTAATTGCTGAATGGCTTTGAAAGAAGGGAAATTCCGCATTTCATAGCTGTAATCACCTCTTTTTTCTTGATCATCAATGTACATATCCAGTAAATGCTGCACCTCTTTATAGGGTTCTTCCTCATGGATAGGATAGGTGAAGCTGGCTTCTTTGACCAAAGGACTTTTCGCGAAATCCGCTGCTAGGTTTTTTCTGAATAACTCAATGGGGTCATTGATGTTCAAGAGGTCTGATAGGGTACGCCAAACTTCAGTATAATCAAATTGCTCGCTGTAGAAGGCCAAGTGGTCTTCAAGCTGCTTCTTTATACTATCATTGAGTTTCGCATGTCCAAATTTAGTATTGAGGTATTTGAGCGTTGTTAAAGGATTAAGCGATTTTCGTAGATCTGCTTTATTGACGTTTAAAATTGCCCCTAGCATTTTCTCCATTTCTGCTAAGGAGAGTTCAACATCATCGACCATCTCGCAAAGTTCTTCTACGCAATGACAATACAACCAGCCTACACCAAAATTGGCAATTGAATCTCTTGCATAAAAATGCTCATAACGCTCAATGAATGCCGACCAAACCCGAAAAGGGTCTTTCTCTAAGGAAGTAATCAGTCGATTGACCAGCATGAGCGCATAACTCTCTTCATAGCCTAGTTTTTTGGCCCATTCATCAACGAAATCCATGATTTCAGTGTGCACATCAAAAAGAGGGTGGTCTTGTAGTAAAACGTAATCGTCAATTTTGCAGGTACGAGCAGACATCTGATTTGTTTTTTTTGAGAATAGGCGCTGATGGAGGGAGTCTTAAAGGTAACATACTGTATCTAAGCATTGAGGTAGTTTAAAGTTATTTTTTCGACCTTGCCCCTAAGTCATTGATCCTGAATACTTCAGCTTTTTTTCGTCTCGTACTTTTCAAGTACGAAACTCAAAAAGAGCTTCGTCTTCAAAATCAAGCACTTAGGCGCGGTTCAGACGAAAAACTTTAAACTACCTCATTATAATTCTCAATGGCTTTTTGTAAGCGCCATTTAATATTAGTACGTAGGCGTCTAGGTTGCTTTACAATGATGCCATTGCCGAAGCCTAAGATCAGTCGCTCAATTTCAAAATTGTGGTGTACTTTGATCTGTATGAGTATGCTGCCGTCATCGTATTGCTCTAATAATTGCTGAGAGTGGTGAAAGGGTTTGGTCATTACATAAGGTGCATTGTGCATATTGACCCAAAGTTGAATATCCATGAGTTGCGCATCATTAAGCACAGTTACCCCATAGGTGTTTTTGAAGTGCTCATCCGCATCAAAATCACTGAGCCGGTAGGTTTTGGAAAGGGCGTAATCTATTTTAATGATCCGATCCAAAGCATAGGTGATGATCTTATCTTCGGTATCGTTTTTACCTAATGCGAACCAACGATTGTTGTATTCTTTGAGAATGTAGGCAGAGAAGAAAACCGTATTGCTTTCTCTTGCTTTGAAAGACTGGTATTCTATTTTTAGTACGATCTGCTTTAGGATCGCATGATAAATGGTATCTAAATGTTCTAAGCCTTTAAGCGATTCGTTTTTGTCTAAGTGAATGATCGACTTGCCTTTGCTTTTCTGGGTATGTATTTTGTCTTCTAATTTGTGGATGATGCCGCCTAATTCTGAAAAAAGGGAGAAGTCTTTGAACTGTTTGAGCATTTCTACTGCTTCTGAAAGTACCTGCATGTCGCCTTTGGTAAGGGGTATGTCGGTAATGGTGAAGTCTTCCTCGGAATAAGTGTAGTACTTTTTATCGTAGACCACTATGGGTGCTTCATAACCCAGCTTATCCGATCGCATCATTTGGATGTCGAGCTGAACGGTTCTTTTGCTGACTTTTACTTTGCGGCCCTCGTATTCATAGAGCGCATCTGAGCAGGCCTGGATCAGATCGTCTAAGGTCCATTTGCGATAGCGGTTTTGTAGGCACTTATCTATGGTACGGTAGCGGATGAGGGCGTTTTTATTTAATGCCATATTTTATAATAGATTGGAGACATGAGACATGAGATTTCGTGCCGATGCCGTATTGTGTTGCTAACATTAAGGAACTATAAAAATAAGCATCAAAAACCACTGCGCAAAATGATTGCGCACTGCTATAGCATCTTTGTACCAGCGCAAGGGATAGTAGTGGTTATGAAGCCGCTGAATGCGCCCTGTTTGGCGGCGTAGCGGGGCTGATCAGAGGAAGACACCGCTACGCCTGCCAAACAGCAGCAGGCAGCGGCTGAATTTGAACGGATAGCCCGGTGACCTGCCGCAGGCGGGCATGCGCCCGAATAAATCATATTAAAAGCATTTTGACATGCGAATTACAGGAAAAACATTGATCGAAATGGGTTACCGCCCAGGTAAGTGGTTCAAGGAAGCATTGGCACATGCGAATGCGGAGGAGTTGAGTGGAGATGCCTTGAAGAATTATTTGGATGCGGTTTGCCCGCCTCCGGTTTTGGATCTACTGGAACAGCCAGTTGCGTATTTTAAAAATATTGAAGCGAGCAATGAGGTGGAGGCGCAAAATTTGGAAAGTGTGGCGGCTTGCATGAATGCATTGATGCGTACGCCTACGGTAGTGAATGGTGCGATCATGCCAGATGCTTGTCCAACAGGCGGGAAAGCGCGTATTCCTGTGGGCGGGGTGGCAGTGACACGTAATGCGATACACCCAAGCATGCACAGCGCGGACATTTGTTGTTCTGTCATGTTGACTTCTTTTGGAAAAGTTGAGCCGAGGCAGGTGTTAGATGCGGCGCATAGTGTAACGCATTTTGGCGGCGGCGGAAGAGCTGAAGAGGATCTATTTGAGTTGCCAGCGGACTTGATGAACCGCTTATCTGAAAACTACTTTTTGAATGATCCGAGAAGTGCGGTGCTAGCTCGTACACATCTGGGCACACAAGGAGATGGCAACCATTTCTTGTATGTGGGTGTGTCGCGTAATACGGGCGAAACAGTGATGGTGACGCATCATGGAAGTAGAGGTTTGGGGGCGCATTTGTATAAAAAAGGCTTGAGAATCGCGGAAGCTTTTAGAAAGCAATTATCGCCAGCCACACCGGCTTGTAATGCTTGGATCCCTTATGATACCGAAGCGGGAGAAAACTATTGGGAAGCCCTGCAATTGATCCGTGAATGGACCAAATTGAACCATACGGTTTTACACGATGCCACTTGTAAAGCCCTTGAAGTGGAGCAAGTGGATCGTTTTTGGAATGAGCATAACTTCGTGTTCAAAGATGGTGATCTATTTTACCATGCGAAGGGGGCGACACCTTTGGATGATCGTTTTGTACCTGACTCAAAAGAAGGATTGCGTTTGATCCCATTGAATATGCGGGAGCCTATTTTGGTGGTTCGTGGCGAAACAACGGAGAATAATCTAGGTTTTGCTCCGCATGGTGCAGGTAGAAATGTGAGCAGATCACAACATAAGCGCAATTTAGCGGGTAAAACGAATGAAGAGATTTTCGCTGAAGAAACCGCTGGATTGGATGTTCGTTTTTTCTCTGGCAATATTGATGTGTCTGAGTTACCATCTGCCTATAAAAATGCCGCACAAGTACAGGAGCAAATGGAAACCTTCGGCTTGGGTGAGGTGGTGGATCTGATCATGCCTTATGGCTGCATCATGGCGGGTGACTGGCAGATCGACAAGCCGTGGCTGAAGAAGCGCAAGGCGAAAAAGGAACAAGCGGATTAAATGAAAAACGGGAGGACTAAATGTCCTCCCGTTTTGATTGAGGTAGTTTAAAAGATCAGTCAAAATGAAATTTTTGCCCGACCAGTTCTTCGGTGATCGACCATAGTTTTTGGGCGATAGCGGGGTCTTTGGTGAATCTTTTATAGCGGGCTTTGCCCGGTTTACCTTGCATTTCTCTAAAACCTTGCGGACCGTAATAATCACCACCTTGTACGTTCGCATCCAAGGCTGCCATTAAGCTGGGTAGTGCGCCTGATGCGGCAGAATGGGTAACCAAAGGCGCAAAGATGGGGTACAAATAATTCAATACGAATTTCGGCATGTGCTGCGCTAGATTGGTATCAGATACACCTGGGTGGGATCCTACCGAAATGGTTTGGTAGCCGTGTTTTCTTAACAAGCGATCCAACTCGAAGGTAAAGATCAAGCAAGCGGCTTTACTCTGGGCATAGGCTCCAACGGCTGAATAGCGTTTTGCATATTGTAGATCATCAAACTGAATTTTACCGTTTTTATGCGCGATCGAGCTGAGGGTGACTATTCGAGAATCGGGTGTGGCTTCTAAGACCTCCAACAACAAAGCAGTGAGTAGAAAATGTCCGGCATAATTCACCCCGAACTGCAACTCCATGCCATCTTCCGTTTGAGTGTAGGGCGGAATCATCACCCCCGCATTATTCACCAAAAGATCCAAACGGTCGTAGAAATCGGAATAAGCTCTCGCAAAGGTGCGCACGCTTTCTAGGCTGCTTAAATCGAGTTGCAGCATTCGCAGCTTAGCTTGTGGGACTTGCGCTCTGATCTTTGTCGCAGCGGCATTTGCCTTATCGAGATTACGGCAGGCCAATACGACTTCCATATTTTTTTGTGCGAAGCCCAAGGCGGTTTCATAGCCTAAGCCAATGTTTGATCCGGTGACGATGGCGATGCGACCGGCTTGATCGGGGATGTTGTTTAGTTGGAAAGACATGCTTAATAAAAAGTTAGAATACAGCGGGATGAATTAGCTTGTAAAGCTTAAGAAGTACTTTGTTCTCTTGGTTCTTTGTGGTTAGAAAAATCCAGCATACCCAAATCCATCTGCCACTAAGAAAGAAGAACACGAAGCCACACGAAGATATGTTTTAGCAGTCATTGCTAATAATGTTCAATTGACAATCTTAAATCCTTTATTTTTATCTTTGCCCTCCATTTCGAAATTACAAACTCGCTAAACATAACATTCGCTAGCTTGTTTGATTTGTTAGAACCATATAGAGACAAGATGAACCACCAATTCGGACTAAATGAAGAACAGCGTGCGATCTTAGAAGCAGCTGATCAATTCGCGAAAAAAGAGACTTATCCATTAGCCGAAAAGATGGATCGTGATGAGTGGTGGCCCGAAGACATCTTCAAGAAAATGGGCGATGCGGGTTTGTGTGGTCTGACTGTAGACCCTAAGTACGGTGGTGTGGGTATGGATTACCTATCCGCAGGTTTGGTTTCTCAAGCCTTAGGTAGATGGAATCACGCCTTAGCCTTAAGCTGGGTAGCACATGATAATTTGTGTGTGGACAATTTGTACCGCAATGGTAATGCGTTCATCCGCGAGAAGTACTTGCCTAAATTATGTAGCGGAGAGCATACCGGTTGCTTAGGCTTGACCGAGCCGGGTGCGGGATCGGACGCTTTGGGTTCTATGCGTACCACCGCGAGAAAAGAAGGCGACAATTACATCTTGAACGGAAGTAAACTCTACATCACGAATGGTCCCGTCGCGGATGTGGCTTTGGTTTACGCAAAGACCGATCTGAACGCAGGAAATAAAGGCATCACTGCTTTTGTGGTAGAGAAAGATTATCCGGGCTTCGGAATCGCGCAGAAGATGATCAAAATGGGTTTCCGTGGTAGTCAGACCGGTGAATTGGTATTTGAAAACTGTGTGGTTCCTGCTGAAAACGTAGTGGGTGAAGTTGGTCAAGGGCACAAAGTAGTGATGAGTGGTCTGGATTTCGAAAGAGCTATGATCGCCCCTATTTGCCTAGGTATCAGCGAGCGCGCCTTGGATATTTCAGTTGAATACTCACAAGTAAGAGAGCAATTCGGCAGACCGATCTCTAGCTTCCAAATGATCCAGTCTAAGTTGGCGGATATGTACGTTTGGGTAGAATCCAGTCGAAGCTTAGTTTACCAAGTATTAGCAGAAGCCTCACAAACCAAGAAAGGCGAAGGTGGACGTGGTAGAATCCACATGCAAACCGCTGCTTCTATCTTGTACGCTGCCAATATGTGTAATAAGGTCTTAGATGAAATGGTACAGATTCACGGTGGTACGGGTTACATCTGGGAATCAGAAGCCAACCGTTTATTCCGTGCTACTAAATTATTAGAGATCGGTGCGGGTACAACAGAGGTAAGAAAAATGATCATTAGCAAAGGCTTATTGAGTCGATAAGCTATACCTACAAAATGAGAAAAGGGGGCAGATTCAATAATCTGCCCCCTTTTGTTTTGTAGGTGTGTCATTTACTTCCCTGCCTTGAAAGCCTTCAAATCCAAGAAGTACTGTGTTGCCCCAATGCTGGTCAATTCATAAGACACCTCACGACCTTTACCCATCATCGTTTTCTCACTTAGTACCAGTTTTTTCTCCGGCAATAAGTAACCGTAGCCCAAATTAATCGGGAAGCTAAGGTCCTGACTTAATTTACTCGCCATATAAAGCGGGCGAACCGAAAAAGGCAAGCTCGCCAAATACAAAGTCGTACTCTCTGAAGTCTTCGCATAGCTCAACTGATACTCCGTACCTTTTAATGTACGATCATTATACTTCGTAGCACCGAATTCTTTCTTCCCCTTCCCTTTCGTAAAAAATTTATTGAACTCCTTCGCCTGCGAAGCCGCATACAACTTATAGTTCGGGAAATCGTTCATATTCTTCTTGTCGATCGTGCGCTCCCCATGTTCTCCGGTATAGCCCATCTGATACCCCCCATCTGGTGAAATAAGAATCCAATCGGTCATTTCATCTCTATAATTCGACGCATTTCGCTCCAGCAAAATGGTACCACTGGGTGGGTCCACATAAAAAGAAATCTCCCCCTTATGGTGCGGATCCGTATTGGGTAACATCTCATTTAAAAAAGTATAGGTCCACAACTCAGAGAAATAATATTTCCCTTCTGCGGGTTTCCAGTTTTTATTGCGGTAATCATCCGCCTCCCAACCAGCAGCAGAAGTCGTCGTCTTTTGGTCTTTAGCGTGATCCGTTTTAGGCGGGCTCAATGCCTGTGGACTGTCGGTCGGAGTCGTCTTTGAGGCAGCGCTCTTTTTTGTGCCACTGTCATCGCAAGACACTAAAAAAGCAAAACAGCAGAGCATTAGCATCATCGCTCTAAAAAAGTAGTGATTTGACATATTCATCTGTATTAGTCATCAAAGAGACTGCTAATATAAGGTTGTTGCATAAGTCCATGAACAAATAGCCACAATTCCTAAGTGCTTGGGCAGAAATAAGCTAAAGTTTAGAACGCCGCTATTTTAGTTGTAGCCAAGGCATGAAAAACGAGCTATAGCAGCGCTACA